>JAGRAT010000166.1 GCA_020434495.1 Bdellovibrionales bacterium
TATTGCTTAACTTACGAAATGGGTAGAATCTCAAGAACGAATAGGGAGTCTTTAGAACAGATGGCCAGGGCACACCTTTTGGCTGATCTGGCCGTATGGCTAAGATCTGGCCTTTTAGTGAATCCGGCTGGGCATTTGTTTTTGAGACTCCCTAAGTTTTTTGTTTTTTGACTCCGTAAAGCTTTTTGCTAATCGGTTCGATACTCAATTCGAAAATAATACCCTCTCCTTTATTCCATACCCGTACACCTTCTCGCCAATCTATTTATTCCGCTAGGAATATGTACGCATCGCGGACTACCAAATGTCTCGGGATGAACACCAGAACTGAGCTCACCCTCCATAAGGTCTTCTGGGTAGTCCTCTGCTTTATTTCTCTCTTCGTCACCTTAGAGTTAGGGGCGTTTCAGGGGTTCGAATCTATCCCCGGTAAATACGACTTTGCCAAAGAGCTCTCTACAGCCAAAAAAGAGGTTCAAAAGTTTTCTTCTCAAGATTCGGCATCTAGCAGCTGGGCACAGACCTGGTGGTTTTGTGGTTTTCGAATCTTCTTGTTGGCGGCCGTTTGTTTGAGCGTGCTACCACTGGTGGTTCAGCGCGTCGATTTTCGCTCCCGGACGATAGCAACTGTCCACTCAGGGCGCTCCCCACCACGTATATCTGAGTAGGGCCTTCCCGGGGGGTTTCTTTCCCTTATTTCTCCCTTAGCGAAGACCAATGTGAACTTTTCGCTCAGCCCTCAATCCTAAGGGATTGGAAAAGCGCTGAACCGGAAAAGCAACTTCAAAATTACGAGATGCTCACCTCCCCTCTCACTGATGCAGTGAGTGGCTACCTGAATTTCAGGAGAGGAAAGGCATCACCTCAAAATAGGGATGAAAAACAAGTTTACGATGAGTAGTTCACCGTCATGAGTACAAACGAGAAAAGTAGTAGTAGTTTAATGAGCGATCTCAGCTCGGGTTTTGTAGTGTTTTTGATTGCCCTCCCACTATGCCTTGGGATTGCCCTTGCCAGTGGATTTCCCCCGATTGCCGGTGTCCTGACCGCGATCATCGGCGGGTTGATAGCCTCGTTCCTTGGAAGCTCACCTCTCACCATTAAGGGGCCAGCAGCAGGGCTCATTGTAATAGCGATCGGTGCCGTTCAAGACCTCGGAGCAGGGGATCCGATGCTTGGATACAAGCGCGCTCTTGCCGTTGGGGTTGTAGCGGCAGTCTTTCAAATTCTCCTTTCCCTTCGGGGCGCAGCGACACTTGGGGTAGCCATGTCTCCTTCGGTCGTACACGGGATGCTCGCCGCTATTGGTGTCATCATCTTTTCGAAACAGATACATGTCCTTCTCGGCGTTACCCCACATTCTAAGGAACCACTTCATCTTCTCTTGGAAACTCCAAATAGTATCCTTAGCGCCAACCCGGAAATCCTACTCGTCGGCGGGCTATCTCTATTCATTTTGCTGCTGGTACCAAGGTTACCGTGGAAAGCGATGAAACGCGTTCCCGCGCCGCTGCTTGTGCTCATGATGGCGATACCCGCGAGTTACCTCTTTGACATGAGTCATGCACACCAATATGCCTTTAGTGGAAAGAGCTACTCCGTTGGGCCTGAATACCTTATCCGACTTCCAGGATCCATTCTTCAGGCTGTTGCATTTCCAGACTTCTCGGAGATTTTTAGCCTTACCTCCTTTAAGTACATCATGCTGTTCACCCTAATCGGCTCAATTGAATCGGTGTTGAGCGTACTCGCCGTTGATTCTCTCGACCCCAAAAAGCGGGTATCGGATCTCAACAGAGATCTCTTTGCTGTGGGCGTAGGAAACCTTCTCTGCGCTTCAATCGGAGGTCTCCCAATGATCTCTGAGATTGTCCGAAGCAAGGCGAATATCGATGCTGGTGCAAAATCAAAGTACTCAAACGTTACACACGGAGCCTGCCTGCTTGGGTTTGTCGCGATACTTCCCGGAGTGCTCAGCATGATTCCACTCTCTGCACTCGCAGCCATGCTCGTCTACACTGGGTTTCGACTTGCCTCTCCTGCTGAATTCCGGCGCGCGAAACAGATAGGGAACGACCAACTTGTGCTCTTTCTTACGACATTTATCCTCACCATAACCGTGGATATCCTCGTAGGAGTTGTCGCAGGAGTTGTACTCGAACTAGCGATCCATCTCTGGAGAGGAGCCTCGTATAAAAGGCTGTTCCGATCTTGTGTAGAGACCGAGGTAAAAGACTCAGAAGCGATACTACACGTCGTAGGCCCAGCTGTTTTTACCAACCTCCTTGGGGTACGAAATACTCTACTCGAGATGAAGGGCAAGGTTGACCATATCGTGCTTGATTATAGAGATGCTGAGCTGATCGACCACACCTTTCAAACTCGGATTTCTACCTTAGCAGAGGAGTTTGAGGAGAATGAATTTGAGATAACCGGGTTGGATTCCTTTGTCCCTTGCGGGATGCATCCGTGTGCCACAAGGGTAAAGAGCGTTGGCGCGAAGCTAGAGGAGCGAGCATAATGACGCCGAACTCTTCAGGAGCGATCTCTAAACTTGACGAGCTCAGTGCCGTTGAGCTCGTCGAACGAGTTTCAAAACTCCTTCCAGAACAGGCACCTCTCAATGCCTTCGTGCATCACAATACACTTCATGCATTTGAGGACCTGCATTTTCTTGATGCGGTTGAGCGAGCAAGCACAGTCCTTGGCGGCGAGCCGTACCTTTCGGAAGAGCACTATGCGCAATGCCTAAGAGAGGGACGCATATCTCTAGAGGATATAGAAGCGGTCTTAAAAGATACCTGTGGAGAAGAGGATTATTGCCCACTCTTTGATGGTGGACCTTCTCGTTACGAGCTGAAGTTCGCGCGTCTCATGCACTACATACAGCCGAAGAGCTCTTCGGCTGTGCTCTGGTCAATTCAAGAGCAAGGGCTCACCAAAAATTTCATCTCGGAGGAAGCTCGGGACTTGTACCGAGACGATACGCAAGTTCTCGCAAAGTTGTGGTATCACCTTCAACAAACGAAAGAACCAGTATCGAAAATGCGCTTGTCGGTTCGGGTAAGAGATCTCCTCTGGACCCTTTGTGGACGAGATAGCGATCGCTACGTACACCCGTTTCTTATAAGATTTACCGCCGCATTTCTTGACCAAGGTATCGGATATTGGAAAATTCCCTTTGAAGGACAAAACTTCTTTGACGCTTTTGTTGAGCTCTACTCAAAGGCACTTTACCTAAACGCCCCCTGGCAAAAAGGGCTCAAACAGAGACTCTCTGAAATTCGAGCACAGCGACTTTCCTCAGCAGAAGTGATTGAACAAGTTCTTTCCCGACTTCAGGGAGAGCATCTCAAGAGATACGAGTTTTTGCTTGATACCCTTCTCTCTCTGCGTGGCTGGGCCGGTATGATGCGCCAAGCAGAGCTTCGTCCGGACAGAATGCCGTGCCATGCACCCCCGGCACGATTAATCGATTACGCTGCCATTCAACTACTCCTTGATGAGTGCGCAACGAACTTTATCATGAATGAAGAATTCGGGAGACTTCTCTCCCATTCCGAACTTCGCGAGCGATTCCTGAAAGGGGAACATTCAGAGGGAGACTACACAAACAAAGAGAACCTCTCCCTTCAGCACGAAGCTTATTGCACCGCCCAGCTCTGTGGAGTTCAACCCGATTCGATTCGCTCACCGAGAGCCGCTCAAGTTTTTGTCTCTGAAGTCGCTGCTTTTGGAGCAATTGCTCGGCGCCGTCTTCTGCATCTTGCCTATGAACATCATCACCGATGCGAAGTCCTCGATGGACTTCTTACTCACTATCGACTTGGAGCGCCGAAAGAAGTACGAACCGATTTTCAAGCCGTTTTCTGCATTGACGATCGAGAAGAATCACTCCGCAGGCACCTAGAGGAAGTCGCTCCCTGTTCTCAGACTTACGGATATGCCGGATTCTTCGGTGTGGCTATGTCGTATCAGGGTCTCGATGATATTCATGCAACGCCTCTCTGCCCGGTTGCCATTACACCCCAGCATCTCGTTCGCGAGGTGAGCTGTGAAGATTCTTTCTACGCAAAGTACAAGAAGAAGAAAAGACTCCTAGCTGCGCAAACCTATGCTGTATTCGTTGGCAGCAAAACTCTTGTGAGGGGAACTCTCGTTTCTCAGGTGCTTGGGCTTCTTGCTTTTCTTCCGCTGGTACTACGCTGCGTTGCGCCAAGAACTTATAGAGGCTTAGTGCATCTGTTAGGACGAGCTGTTTTGCAGATGCCAAAAACGAAATTGCTCCTTGAGAGATCTCCAGAAGACGGGAAACGAGACGGATATTTCCACGGGTACACCATCGAAGAGATGAGTGGCATCGTTAGGCAGATGCTTACTGCTATCGGGCTCACGAAGGAATTCTCTCCTATTGTAATCGTCGCCGGGCACGGCTCCTGTAGTTTAAACAACCCACACAAGGCAGCTTACGACTGTGGAGCAACTGGTGGCGGAAAGGGAGGCCCGAACGCTCGCGCTTTCGCGCTGATGGCGAACCACCCAGAGGTGAGAAAAGTGCTAAAGCACGGTGGTATTGAGATTCCAGAGACCACCTGGTTTGTTGGGGCGTGCCACAATACCGGTGATGACTCTATGGCCTATTACGATGAAGATCGTATCCCAGAGGCTCTCATCCGCTCATTTGAAGCAATCCAGACCTCTCTTTTGCAGGCCTGCATGTTGGACGCTCATGAGCGGTGCCGTCGGTTTAAATTGGCTCCAGCAAAGATGACTGCTCGTAGAGCGCTAAAGCACGTCGAGCAACGGGCAAACGATCTCGCTCAACCTCGTCCTGAATATGGTCACGCGACAAATGCCATCTGCCTGGTTGGCAGAAGACGCACGACGAGAGGACTATTTCTCGATCGTCGCGCCTTCCTTGTGTCATATGACCCGGATCAAGACGAAACTGGGGCTATCCTCGCAGGCCTTCTGCTTAGTGTCGGTCCGGTCGGTGCGGGCATCAATCTCGAATACTACTTCAGCACCGTAGACCCACTGAAGTATGGCGCTGGCTCGAAACTCCCTCACAATGTTACTGGACTACTTGGAGTCATGGATGGACACGCTTCGGATCTCCGAACCGGACTTCCGCGGCAGATGGTTGAAATACATGAACCGGTACGATTGCTCACGATTGTAGAACGAGAGCCGGAAACACTGATTGAGATCCTGGAGAAGCATAAGGGACTCGGTGATTTAATCGGCAATGGCTGGATTCAGCTAGTTTCGCTCTCTCCAAAAACAGGTGCGATAGAGATCTTTCAACGTGGGCAATTTGTTCCATACTGCGGACATCGGGAGAATATGCCTTGCGTTTCGTCTTCTCTAGAATATTACGAGAGCCACCTTGAGCATCTCCCTTGCGCTCATATAGAACACCATCCTTCCTAAGAGCTAGAACATGGATTTTTTCGCTCGAGTAGCATTCGATATTATCCTTATTGCTCCGTTTATCGTCTTCCTCTTTCAAGCGTTGTCGAGATGGGCGGGAGCAGGCTTCAATTCGCTTCAATCTGAAACGATTTTTGCTAAGCTCACAGTCCTTGCCTTCATGGTAAGTGGCTGTGCGGCAACGGTTACCTTAGTGCTGCTGAGCGTCCTTGACTTATCGCATATTCGGCTCCTTTCAGAGGCTTGGTTTCAAGTAGATCACTACTCCTTCCACTGGTCATTCATCGCAGATAAACTTTCACTTCTCTTTTGCATGCTTATCGCGGCGCTCGTCAGCCTTATCGGAACCTTCTCGCAACGCTACCTTCATCAAGACCCTGGTTTTTTTCGATTCTATCTCTTGCTGACCCTATTTGGATTTAGCGCATTGATCCTAGCAACCGCTGGAACACTTGAGGTCGTCTTCTTCGGATGGGAGCTGATCGGCCTTGCTTCGGCTCTCCTTATTTCATTTTTCAATGAGCGCCCTCAGCCGCTTTACTGTGGACTCAGAACCTATGTGACCTACCGTCTCTGTGATGTCGGACTTCTCCTCGCAGTAGTGCTTTCCCATTTCGGACACGGAACAGGCTCCTTCGTTGCAGGTGAAGGGGAATGGTTCCTGACACTCCCTGTGCCCCATGCAGAATATCAGCTGCTCGCCATCACACTGCTTCTCCTCTGGGCCTCAATCGGAAAGTCCGGTCTTTACCCGTTGGGGGATTGGCTACCGAGAGCGATGGAGGGACCCACCCCATCAAGTGCTATCTTCTATGGGGCGATATCTGTCCACCTCGGTGTCTTTCTCCTGCTTCGAATCTCTCCACTTTTTGAAGCATCCCTACTCTGCTCTACCCTGCTGATTATTGTCGGCTTTGTGACGGCTCTTCACGCCACCTTTGTTGGTAGAGCGCAAACAGACGTGAAAACGGTGCTCGCGTATGCCTCGATGACCCAGATAGGGATCATCGTGATGGAGATAGGGCTTGGATTCCCCACCCTCGCTGTTGTCCATATGGTGGGACATGCTTTTTTGAGGACTCTACAGATACTGCGCTCGCCAAACATCCTTCACGATCGCCATCAGCTTGAGCAGGCGATGGGAGAAGTTCTCCCGCGAACCGGCTCACATCTTGAAAAAATGGTGCCAGCAAAGTTACAGCCGTGGCTCTACCGGGCAGCACTCGAACGGGGGCACATTGATACTATCCTCGTTGATTATGTGGCCGGGGGATTTTTAAGAATTACCAGATTTTTTGATCACCTAGAGAAAAGATGGGCGAATTTTCTAACGGGCTCAAAATCCTCTGAGGAGGTATCTTGATGAATCTGTTTTCTGTCATAAGCCTTACCCTGCTTCTCCTCTCGGGATTTCTGCTTGGAACGGCGCACTCAACAAGTCGAGAGCGAATTATTGCTCTAATCGCCTTTGCAGTGAGTGGAGTAGTTGCGCTAGTACAAGTTTCAGTATTGGGGCTCACCCCGATCTCGCCTAAAGACTTCAGCCCAGAGGAGCTCTTCATCCATTTCCGGCCGTACGTGGAGTTTGCGTTTTGCTGTATGGGTTTTGTCTGCGCCGGATTAAGTTCTCTTGTCGACTGTCAAACCCGGAGCTTTCGAAGCATGCTGCTTTTTGTTGCTTCAGCAATGCTCTTTCTTCACGTCTACCACAATATAGTTTTCGCAATAGCACTCTGGGGACTATCCAGTTACCTCCTGTATCGAGAGCTCAGTTACAGCAAGGAACAAGAAATCGGCGCGCGCGCGGCTCGGCTCTTTTACTATTACCACGGAATAAGTCTTGTTGCCCTTACAGTCGGA
>JAGRAT010000167.1 GCA_020434495.1 Bdellovibrionales bacterium
AAACTTTGTGAAGTGGAGTTTGGTAGCTCCTTTTCCGCTGGAATAAAAGTTGCCTTTTATGACGACGGGAGAGCTTGCGTAAGCGCAGGTGGTCTTCGGTATCAATACAAGGGAAATTTCGGCAGTAGTCCCGGAGGACTTCAACTGCCAGATTTTAATTAAAAACGGACGAAAGAGTCCAATAAGTCCATTCAGCGCAGAGAGAGAAAGTAAATGTAGCCCTCCTCCTCATTCTCTTAATCCCGCACATGCACAGGAGTCCGAATCTTCTTCGATTCACAAAGGAATTAGTAAAAAGTCCTGGTTCAGGTGCGTGAGGAGGATAAAGACAGGATTAGGACTCTTTTTAACTTAACATATTGGCCGTGGGAGCTGGGCTACTTTACTTCAACCTCACTAGTGACCAAACGATTACTCGTAACCGAGATCTCCCAACTTGCTGATGATATCTCCGCGCGAAAAGGGCTTCTTGATATAAGCTTCGCACCCTTCACGAAAAGCAGTGAGAATGCTCTCTTTATCATCGCGTCCAGTCGTCATAATAATCTTCACGCCATCAAGTCCTTCGATCCCAAGCTCTCGCTCTCTCGCTCGAATTGCTTTTAACACCTCTTGACCGTCCAACCCTGGCAAATTGATATCGAGACAGATCACTTCGTACGGTTGGTTGTCGCTAAGAGCAGACTCAAAAGCCGCTAACGCCTCTTCTCCATTAACCGCAACATCAGACTCGCCAAATGCAGAGAGAATCCTCTGAAGCAATCTTCGACTCACAAAATCATCTTCAACTACGAGCGATCTCACGTTTCTCCTCCCTAATCATTCCTGAGAAGTATCTACTGATTCTTCATGGTCACATCAAACTTTTCGAGCAAGGCTACTAAGAAAGCGTCTGAAAGTCCTTCGATATGATCGAGAACAATGGAAAAATGCTTTCCATTGGCACGAGCTTCTCGCTGACAGGAAAAAAGCATTCCTATCACCTGTACAGGGATTTTAAATCTCCCACTGAGATGCACAATCCAATGAAGCTGCCCGTCCGCAGCTTCTTGAACCTCAGCAAGCTGCTCGAGAACCCGCAAACGTTCAGACGTAGAACGTATCGCGGGAATGGCCAACAGAACCGTGTTCTCATGGAGCTTCGCCGAAAACTGATCCACCTCAGCCCCAACAACTTCATCACTGGGAAGCGATGGAGAACCTGGCTTATCCTCTGACGAACCACCCAGCCCTGAAACTTCCTCACAGCTCTCATGGTCCTCGATAAGGACTCGATAGCGAAGAATTGGGTTAGGTTTCTGGGTTCCGGCCATGACTCTTTATATGATGACGGAAGTTCAGCCAAAGACCCCCGAAAGAAATGTTCTCCGGAAAGAAATCTCTTAGCTAACCACCTGAAATATCGATACTTTTATAAACTGAGGAAGCAAACTCCCGAGGACCCCGGATCTAAGGGAGAATATGGAATCAAGAACAGACCACATCCGGATATACCCATGCTTTGAAGCTTCCGACGCAAGCGCCAAGGGGTACTGTCAACGGTATCTCGAGACTCGACATGAAAACCTAAAATTCCTGAGAGACACTCACTCAGATGAGCCATTCACCAAGCCCTGGTTCCTGCGCACCTTAGATAGAATCCGGCAGGCTGACATCGTTCTTTGTCTACTCGGTGAAAAGACATGGCTTGCATCCAATGTCCGCTGGGAACTCATCGTCGCTTTCGCTCTCAAAAAAAGAGTAGTCACAATGCGACTCCATTCAAACCGTATGCATGTTCCACCTTTTCTGCTTGTTGAACATGACGCAAAAATTGAGCAATTTAACTTAGAGAAGCTCTCAAGCAAACTCTTTCATCAAGAAGAGCAACGGGCTGCCTAATCCTCCACTGGAATAACAAGCTCATTCTTTACCAACCGGACAGCAAGAGTTTCTTGCCCAATCAGGTATGTTCGATATGCCAAAAGGACCCCTTCCTTAATTCCCGGCTCTGAACCAACTTCTTTAAGGGTCTTTGGCGTCGATAGAATACACCTCTTTCCAAGAACAGTTTTCAGATTTCCTCCCAGCAAATTCACGATCTCCCTGAGCAAATCACTACACTGATCGGCGGATACCTCGTCGGCATCCATTTCATAAATTTTTCCTGAGAGTCCTCGCAACAAGGCATTTGACGACTCAAAAACGATTGAGCCATTCCAATCGCCAAGAATGTGAACGATACTGCCCTCTTCAAAAGGACGGACGCGCGGCTTGGGAATACTCGAACTCTCTGGAACTCCTTGCACGTCGACATTAAAGGTAAGGGCGAAGCTGTCAGTAACTACACGATCTAAATACTGTTCATATTCGGATGGTTGATTCACCCACTCCCCCAACTAGCGTTAAGCCATCTCTACAAAGAGACCGCATATTCAAAAGATACTCTTTCGAAACAATCTAGGGTAGAGGTTGGACTGCAATTACAAACCCGAATCCCTTTGTCGGTCAGTACCTGGGCTCCATATTCGAGCATTCGTGCCATCTTCGGAAATTCAGTGGTTTCATGATTTCTCGAATGAAAATCATTTCCAAAAAAATGGGTGTTTCCTCCCTTATGAGCAAGATCTAACCCGACATAGAACACTTCAGAGAATCCCATATACACGGCAACCTGAAGCGCGAGGTAAGATATCGTGTATCCAGAGTACACTCCCTGCTGCAGATCCAAACTAAATCCCTCTGAGCCAAGCAACTTCATCGGTATTCCCCACGGCCGCCCTTCTAATGTAAACAGAAACCTCGTCCTTCGCATGAGATCCTCGTGGAGATCGAAGAGACGTTGGTCCATACAACAATGATAGTGCGTGTCAGGGTACGCGAGAAAAGACCGATTCAGTCCCATGACTATTCTGCGCTCAAGTCGCGAAAGGTCGTGATCCTGAAGCGAAGGACCAGACGCAAGGATAAAGAGCCGCTTCCCAGCGTGAACCCCTTTAAACTGCTCTATCCTTTCCAGTCCGCTCATAGAGTTCTTCTTCAGAAAAAGAGATGTACTTCAACATTCTCCGATTAAAAGTGTACACACCGTGGATCATTCCATCACTTCCAACTATGAAACTCGGATACGAAACTTCCTGAGCAGTTTCATCTAGATTCCAAGGCTCACTCCAGGAGATCCCTCCGTCATATGAGGCAGCAAGACTAAGCGGAACCCTCCTTTCTAGGGAGTGATTATAAACTACGCAGAGGCAGTGTGGAGTTGAAAATGCCGCAACTCCCGAGAGAGGGCAGGGGAGCAATGTTTGAATCGGGTTACTCCACCTCTTCCCCTTGTCGGTGGAATGAGCTCTCCAAACCCTCCGTGGCTCGTCGGCTGGTCGGAAAAATGCGGTAAGCCGCCCAGAGCTATCCTCTATCAGTACCGGTTGAATAAGTGGGATATCTTCAAAAACTTTATCAACATGCCAGGAATCTCCCTTTCCCCTAAGGAGAAGCGAACGATTTGATTTTTCATCGTAGGCCGGCAACAACATAGAGGAATCCTCAAGAACAAGTGGTGGATGCCTCACCATCATCCCCTTATCCTTCCACACAACTGAGGGAACCGACCAAGAGAAGCCACTATCCAAAGAGGAACAAGAATGTAGGACGGAGTGATTCCAGTAGTTCCCCTTCAGCAAGACGAAAAATAAGGTCAAGGTTTCACTCCCTCCCTCCTGGAAGAGAAGGGGATTTCCCGCCGACGAACTAAATTTTTCGAGAAGAGAGGTGCTCGGCTGCCATTGCCCATCACCTGCCCGACGCCTCGCGACGACAAGTCTTGCATCTTCATAATCATGGTTACCAGGATATGAGTACCATGCGGCCAAAAGACTGCCATCTTTCAGCTCGAGAAGCGTCCCGCAGTGCGCATTGTTTCCATGACTCGGTGGATTATAGAGAAATTCAGCAATCATCCCTGAAACTTCTGAAGGAATAGACGAAACTCTTCTCCATCACTTCGAAAAGATAATGCGAGATTCGCATCTTCAGGAATTACAAACTTTTGGCTGTCGAGAGAAGCTGCCGGAAGAGAAAGGTCACACGGCTCAGGAAGAAAGCACTTTAGGTTTCCACCCGCAATATTCGCGATCTCTTTGATTGCATCAATGAGCTGATCATCTTTTGGTTCAGCTTGCTCGAGAGCAAACATTCTCTGGGTAACCTTCTTTGCTAGAGGCTTTGAAAAAAGTAATTCAAGTCTTCCACACCAGGCACCACTGATATCAATGTGGACCGATTGTTGCCCCTCTGTCTCATCGAGAGCTCCTGGATGCAGATTCTCAACAATGCCGAGCTGTAAGGTCATATCCCAAATTTGACCAACAATTCGCTTGAGCTCCTCGCGAACGATATTCGCTTCGAACTGAGAATTCATTTCGCGTCCTTCCCTTTGAGCGTGTAACATCCACCCCTATCGTAGGTACGACGCACATAATTCTCATCTAAATTCAACGTTGTCTCTGCCGCACCAAGAAACAGAAAGCCGTCCGGCTGCATGATATTACGAACCTTCCCAAGAATTTCCTTTTTCGTATCGGTATCGAAATAGATGAGGACGTTTCGCATGAAGATGACATCTGGCCTACCTACAGATCCCCAGGGCTTTATGAGGTTCATCTTTCGAAATTCGGTCATCGATTTCAGATCGTCCTTAATCTTCCAATCGATTCCACTCTTTTCGAAGTACTTGATGAGCATAGTAGCAGGGAGCCCGCGGTTGACTTCGATCTGGCTATACACACCTCGCCTTGCCTTGTCGAGAACCTCCTGATTGATATCGGTTCCAAGGATACGAACGTTCCAATCCCGCAGCCATGGAAAGTTCTCTCGTATGGTCATGCAGATGGTGTAAATCTCTTGTCCAGTTGAAGCCGCAGCGCACCATATTTCTAATCTTTTTTGATCTTTTCGCTTCTCTATGAGCTCGGGGAGAAGTTCCTTTTGCAACATCTCAAAAGGTTTAAGATCACGAAAAAATGAGGTCTCGTTCGTTGTCAAGGCGTCAACGATCTTCAATTTCAGAACAAGCTCTCCCGTTTCCCGAAGCTTCTGCACCATTTCTTTGATGGATGCGTATCCATCTTGCTGTGCGAGCGGAGAGAGTCTCGATTCGACAAGATATTCCTTCCCCTTCTCAAGGACTATGGCAGATTCCTCACGAACCATTTTACTCACATAAAGAAAATCTTGCTCTTCAAGTGCCATGTCCAATCTCCGTGGTCATCTTCCCAATACTTTTTGATTTGTCTCTCCGAGTAATCGCTCTCGCTACTTCAAAAGCCATCTCCGAAAGAGGGAGAACCTTATCTGCTAGTCCATGCTCTGCTACATATCCCGGCATTCCCCAAACGACACTTGAATCCTTATCTTGCGCGAAGACAGTAGCTCCCACCTCTTTCAAGTGTTCGCACCCAATGAGGCCATCACTTCCCATTCCGGTGAGGATGACACCGAGCACATCGCCA
Source organism: Bdellovibrionales bacterium (assembly GCA_020434495.1). Classification (GTDB taxonomy): domain Bacteria; phylum Bdellovibrionota_C; class UBA2361; order UBA2361; family RFPC01; genus RFPC01. The sequence goes on from JAGRAT010000167.1 coordinate 5,490, forward strand.
CCAAAGTGCTGCACTACCGAGCGAAACAAAGGATCAACTGCTGGACGACAAGAATTCTCTGGGGGATCTTGATTCAAAACGATCTGCAACGTCGTTCCCTTCCGTTCGATTACCATATGGTGGTTACCAGGAGCGATATACATGGTGTTTGGCTCTAGTGGCATTCCCACTTGCCCTTCTACAACCTTGAGTTCGCTTGTAGAATTCAATCGATCGGCCAACATCTTAGTGAAAACTGGTGGCATATGTTGAACACAAACAATAGGAACACCAAGATCGCCTGGAAGCGCCGGAATGAATTCGGCTAACGCATTTGGTCCTCCGGTTGAAACCCCAATCGCGAGAATTCTCGGAGTCCTGTCGGATGCTGGACGTGAAGTCGAAAGTGACTTGCGTGCGAGCGGCTTCGTAGGAATGGAAGTCGTAGCAACCTTCGTTTCCACAGCTTTTGGCGCCTCTTGCTTAACCGCTGCTCTTCCACAAAGGCCACGAACCTTAGCAATTAATTCCGACTTTACTCGCTCTCTTGCTTCTCCGACACTTCCGACATTTGCTGGCTTCGTACAATAATCGGAAGCTCCAGCGGCAAGCGCATCGAGCGTCGCAGTAGCTCCCCGCTCTGAAAGCGTACTGAACATGATAACCGGCAATTTTGGATATCTCTTTCGAATTTCTCCGACGGTCTCAATGCCATTCATTTCCGGCATCTCAATGTCGAGTGTTACGACATCGGGATTGCACTGTTCAATTTTCTGAAGAGCAATCTTTCCATTTGCAGCGACTCCAGCAATCTCGATATCTGGATCAGACGAGAGCACATCCGTAAGGATCTTCCGGATAACAACGGCATCATCGACAACGAGTACTCGAATCTTAGACACGAATTCTGCTCCTTACTAACGACATGACGACTACTGTACTGCTCCTTCTATTCCGAGAAGCGCCATCTTTTCAACCACCATCTCCTTAGTAAATGGCTTCATGAGATACTCATTTGCTCCAGCTTCTATAGCTTTCACCACCTGAGTCATCTCTGTCTCAGTGGTAACCATCATGAGTTTCATGTTGTTATACTCAGCATCCTTTCTCACCTCTTGGATGAGTTCGTACCCATTCATAACCGGCATATTCCAATCAACAAAGGCCACTTCAACGTCCTTATTGGAGCTGAGGGTCTCCAGGGCAACCTTGCCGTTCTCCGCCTCTACGACATCGCAACCGAGTTCCTTTAACATCTTACGAATCATGAACCTTGTTGCGCTTGAATCATCAACGATGAGGACTTTCATAGCCTTTATCTCCCTTAGCTGATAGACGAGAAGGACTTTCAGCCTACAGCCCGCCTGAAAGTCCTTCTGATACAGTTCCAATCCTCAAAAGAATTCCGCGACTTTCGGATATCTCTTAAGAGAAACTTCTTAATACTTAAAGCGACTCACCAATTCTTGAAGCCCGGCAGCCATCTTCGAGAGTTCTGCTGCTGCTTCACTAGTACTTCCGACTCCATCCTTGGTACTCTGCGCTGCATGAGCGACACTGGTAATATTCTCCGTAATCTCATTACTTCCGCGAGCAGCCTCAGAAACGTTTCGGCTCATTTCGTTGGTAGTAGCCGTTTGTTCTTCAACAGCGCTGGCAATCGTATTAGAGATGTCATTGATCTTATCGATGATATCGCTGATGCTCCCTATGGCGCTAACAGCGCTTTCAGTATCACTTTGAATTGCACCAATCTTCTGGCTAATCTCTTCTGTCGCTTTGGCTGTTTCCT
>JAGRAT010000168.1 GCA_020434495.1 Bdellovibrionales bacterium
AACGGAGAGAGCGCTTTAAAGCAGAACTCACTGCAGCAAAAAGAGCATTCCGTACGACACTCCCCAAAAAGGCTTTGGAGTTTTTGGGGGAGAAGATGCGAGACATTGGCAGAGTTGAGAAAACAAGTAGGGGCACTTTCATATACGCCTCCATCGACATATCAGAACTTCATGGGCACCTTCGTCCCCATTTCCCCTCCCCCATTCACTGGAGTCAGTCCAATATGACCCTTGAAAAGCTAGAGAATTCAATTTTGAAGAGGGCTAAAGCTGCTGGCTGGACCATTGAGATTGAAAAGACACGCGCTGTTCCACAGTCAACCACATCAAGAGATACTTGGGATGGAGAAGTCTGGGTTTCTGCTGGGACGGTCGAGCCCGGACGTCCGGCGAAGACGTATTGGAACCTTTCGGCAAAGGTTGTTAAAAGTAGAGCACCATCATAGAGGGACTTGAGAATGCCTTTCTGTATCATTCGAAACTCCGCAAGTCTAATACTTTGCTTTACTCTCCTTTCCGCATGCGGTACCGCCTCCGTTGGTGCTCAGCCCCAAGTGGAGCCCGAGCACGAACTCGCTAAAATGCAGTGCCTGTCAAAAGGAGGCAATCCAGTCCCATGCCCAACAGCGATTGGATTAGCTTGTAGCATCCCCACAAAGGACGCTGGCAAGTCATGTCGCGACAGTGATGAATGCGAAGCTGAATGCATTGCCCCAGCGGGCTGCAAGATCGGCAATCTGACAAATGGAGGAACCTGCGCAAAACAAACGATGCTCATCTGTCAGGGGATACAAACCGTTGAAGACGGCAAGTGCCAACCCATGGTTATCTCTTGAAATCTTAATCTGCTCAAATTTAAACTCGGGTGCATGCTGACGGCCATTAATTTTAGCCAAAAAGAGTCCTAATCATAATCGTTATCCTCTCCTGCATCTGCACCGCACCCGGCTCCTGCATCTGCACCGCACCTGCACCAGGACTTTTTTTAGGACTGAACAACAGTGCATGAGCAGGATCAAGAGAAGAAGGAAGATGAGGAGACTTCCCCTCCCTAACCTAACCGGCCTTAGGTGCATATACCAAAGGTAAGCTCTAGGTTCTGTCCCTTTAGCAGACTATCTTAGATTGCTCCCATCCACCCCGCGCTCTATCGGATCCCCTCTTCTACGAAAACGATGGGCAACTTGAAGTTGTTGAGGAATCATCTCCTCTCTTGCAAGCCATCTATAGATCGCTTCAGCTGCAATTCGATGCCCAATTTCATTAGGATGTGAATCCAAGCCTGGTGCCGTTTGAAGTCTATCAATAGGAATAAACCGAAACTGCTTCAAGAGATCAAAGCGATTGACTTCAATCTGATCAAAAAACTTATTCACCTTGCGATGAATCGGGAGAAACGGATACGACTCATCCAGAGGTAAGCCAAACAGGGGGAACAACACTACTCCGAATTTAATACCATTACTATCCGCCAGCTCTTTCATCTGACCGATAGCACCTCGGAAAAGTGCCCAGTTGTCATCATCATTAAAGAGCTCAAAGAAATAATTGGAGTATGCCGAGTGCGTAGAAGAATTGTGCCATCGCTTAGCGACAACGCCAGCAGAGGTCCAATACTGAAATAGTTGCTTCTGAAACTCTGAAGGCTTAAATGGTCCCATTGAACGTTTAGCAGCATCATGTTCTTCGAAATGCGCTCGCTGCAGATCATTCAGTGTCATCCCTACCAAAATAACATCAGGCCTCTCGCTAATGGTGCGCTTCATCATCTTGAGCTCATCAAAAGTTGAATACCCAGGATGACCATGATTATGAACTTCAACGGGAAAACGCTTCTTATTCGCTGAGAGCATCCGTTCCAAACGCTTTGGATACGTGTCATCAAATTGCAGATTGGGACCGAAGGTAAATGAATCCCCTAAAATACAGATTCGAAATGTTCCCTTAGGCTTTTCGCGTTCATATCGGTAGTCTTGTAATTGATGAAACTTCGGTGGGGTATAGTAAAACGCTGGGCGATCTGACCACGCGGGTTTTCCCTTAAAGAGTTCGGGAAAGCTACGATAAACGACTTCCAAACTTCCAAGCGCTAGGAATATACCAAACAGCGTCAAAAAAATTTTTAGAACCAAACTCCTCACAAATGTCCACCCTTCAGAATGAGATTCACGGAAGCGAGCATTATACGTATCTTGCTCAAAAATGACATGGACGCACAGCAGGAAATAGCTTTTAGTAGAGGAATGACTTCCTGATGCTCGTGCCTTCCTGTCGCTCTTGCATTGGGAACATCTATTCGGAGAGGCCGCTATGACACCTGCCTACATCGTTTCTGCCGTCATACTCCTTGGAGGAGTTCTCTATTGGCTTCAGTCCCGGCAAAGTCAGAAACCAGGAGGACATCGCCAAAGATTTCAAAACACACCGGCAACTGAGGCCGACATTCTGACATTCATTGAAGCGGGACGAAAGATTGATGCCATCAAGGCATACCGAGAGGTTCACAGAGTTGGGCTGAAAGAAGCAAAAGAGGCGGTAGAAGCGATGGAGAGAAAACGCTAGCAGCGACAGAGGGAAGAACATGACGAGCGAGAAGAACACCTCTCAATCTGTCTCAATAGAACGACTTGGTCGTGGAAGATATCTCCACACCATTATTCCTATTGTTGACAGCACAGGAGAGGTAATCGAGAGAATCGTCAAACCTTTGATGGTCGAACTGCACCTGCGTGATATCGTTCAGATACTTGTAGGCTCTGCAATGCTCGCAGTTCCGGTTGGATTTACGGAGGAGACTTGGAATCTCGGAGAGCGATTACCAACCGCCAATGTGCTGGCAATTGCTGCAATCTCTCTATTCTTTATCGCAACCTTCGTTTATGTGAATTTTTATCGCTTTTACCTCAAGGATTTCAGCTTTGAATACATCAAACGAGTCCTCGCAATCTACCTCCTCTCGCTCCTCGTTGTCGGAATTCTATTGACCGTAATTCAGCAGTGCCCATGGGGCATCGACAATATCCTGGCTGCAAAACGAATAATCATTGTCGCTTTCCCGGCCTCGATGAGTGCTGCCCTCACCGACTCCCTGAAGTAATCATGAAATTAAGCAGAAGAAGATTTCTGACCGCCTCAGCTACCGTGACAGCATTTGGAGGTTCATTAACCTATGTGCGATTCCTGGAGCCAAAAAATCTTACCCTGGAGCATCGAATTGTTAACCTTCCAAAGGAGCGCATTTCAAAACCGATGCGGATTCTCCATCTTTCAGACCTGCACTTCTCGTCAGTTGTCTCAATTGGGTTTCTTGAAGAGGCGTTCACTCGGGGAATGAACCAGTCTCCGGATGTTATCTGCATCACGGGTGATTTTGTTACCTCTAGCGACCTCCTGCCGCTCGTTGACTTAAAATCATTGCTACGTGACCTCGCTCGAACTGCGCCAACTTTCGCTGTCCTTGGGAACCATGATGGGGGCCCGTGGAGTGTTGCAATGGGAGGAAGTGCTTCTACGGATGAAGTCGCTTCAGTTTTGGAAGCCTCTGAGGTGCAGCTTCTTCAAAACGAATCAACGACCGTAAAGCTCAACGAGCAATTTTTAACACTTATTGGGTTGGAGGATCTCTGGTCGGGAAACCCGAATCCAGCTCGGGCATTTGGTTCAATTTCAGCTGATTCAGCTCCCAGAATAGTTCTCTCTCACAATCCAGACTCAAAGAGTCTCTTCACTGATCAAAGCTGGGATCTTGCACTCTGCGGACACACTCACGGAGGGCAAATTGTTGTTCCCTTCTTTGGCGCCCCATTTGTTCCAATTGAAGATCGGAGATTCACAGCGGGACTCAATGATTGGGATGGGAGAAGGATCTACACCTCACGTGGAATTGGAAATCTTCACGGAATACGATTTAACTGCCCGCCCGAAATAGCTCTTATTGAGTTACAACCGTCTCCTCAGGACGACACCTAAGGAGCACAGTTCAGTAGTGACAGTTTGTGCTGACCATTCGACCAGGGATCACGTTGATACGCGCAAGAAACCTGAAGGAGCTTCTCCTCTCTACAAGAATTGCGGAGCAGAAGTTGACAGAGATCCTCTAACGGCAAGGGAATTAGCAATAACACTTGAAAAGCATCTCGCGTCCTCTTAGCATCTTCAAGAACCAAAAATATGGGATTTCATATGAAACTCGTCGGAAAAGTTGTTGGTGGATTCATCCTTCTCGTCGTAGGAGGAATAGCCGCTGTGTTTTATTTTACTTCAGGATTAGTGGATGAGGCCGATCGCTTCTTTGCAGAGGTTCGCGCCGGGAATCAGTCCGCTGCGTACGAGATGCTTTCAGCAGAATTCAAGAAAGCAACCAATCAAGACCAGCTTAATGCTTTCTTGCAGGCTTCAGGATTGAACAACACAACAGACGTATCTTGGAGCAATCGCTCCATCGATGGAAGTCAAGGAGCGCTCAAGGGAATCGCCAACCTCAGTGATGGATCAACTTTTCCTCTGGAAGTATCTTTCGTGAGTGAAGGGTCACAGTGGAAAATTCTTGGTATCCACAAAACAAAGGGCGGAGTGAGTGAAAGTCAGAATCTAAACGATTCGGACACTGTGAATTCAACAGCTTCTCATACTTTGGCGGCAAACACTCTTTCCCTACCGGGGGAACCTGTCCAGATCACTCTCGTTCAAGGAGCAATGAACGCCTTTGGTGAATCTGTTAATGAGAAGGATATGAGCAAATTCCACAGTTACATTTCTCAATTGTGGCAAAGTCAGTTCAACATTGAAAAGCTCGATGAAGCGTATAAGGGACTGTACGAGATGGATGGTGATTTGACGAAAGTAAGCAAGCTCCCTCCAGTGTTTTCTGAACCGGCGAAACTTACCGACCAGGGAGTGATGCAAATTTCCGGGTTCTTTCCAACAAAACCAAAGCAGGTCAATTTTGAGCAACAATTTGTTCGAGAAGGAACCCAGTGGAAGCTCCTCGGATTCAACATTCGAATAACTGGATAACGGAAATTAGTGCACTCCTATCGAGAATGCTCTCCGTGCTCCAGGGCCAATCACACGGCTCACCCCGTGAGGAATGCCGGGGCGAATAACAAAAATCTGATCTCTCTGCTCGTCAGGAGTTTCTCGGTTTATCGTGAGCTCACCGCCGCGATATTGATCAAGCTCTGGATCCCCAGTTCTCATCGGAATTACCACTGCAACTTCATCATCAGTATGGGTCCCGATCTGATCATTGTCAGCGTAAGTTCGAAGACTCATTCCGAGAAGCGAAAGAGATGAACAACCTGTAATTCGACCAATCCAGTCTAAAAGCTCTCTCTTTGCAAATGTCGCTTGAGCAAGGTCCGAATCACACGAATCGCCGTACATCGCCGCAGCAGGAGAAAGATGAAGTCGCAACCTTCCGTGGGTAAATCCATAGGACTCCATCGGCTCTCCATACGGAGCTTCCCGGGCAAAGTTACGGAGAAGTTCAATTTGCAGAGACGTCAGTGGAGACTGCCCTAAGGGGAGCTGGGCGAATCCGCCCCGCTCATATTGGTTCCGAAGAAGAGCATCATCAAAGGGCTCGCGACCAATCGGGAATTGTGAATCATTAGGTGGTAAATCAGTAGTGAGTGCACTCATGCCCTACTTCCTCAGTTAATATGAAAACCACCTTCTGTACAGAGTTTACGGAAGTAATTGGACTAATCAATAGAGCTGGCCTCTTGGCGAAAAGTAAGTACCCGGGATAGACTAAAGTCCTATGAATCTCCGTTTGATTACCCTTGTGGTATTCCTACTTTTGCCCGTCCAATCGATAGTGTTAGCCGATGCGACTCCCGAGCAGCTGTTTTCTTGGAGTGACGGAGCCCTACGCCTCAAGGTGGAAAGGGAAAAGGGAGCTGAGTCCTATGACGTCAAGCTCCAGTATGTTGACAATTCACAAAGTGACAACGGATCCAAGGGAGGAGCATTTTCAGTTACCCAAACCCCTGGGAAAATAGATCTCACCTTGAACAATCATCCAACTCGTTCCAAGAGCTCGATGCGATTAGGAGACTCAAGCTTTATTGAAAGTGTAACTGTTGACGGTAATGAGAATGCTACTATCATCACCCTGAGGATCCCCCCCGATAGTTCATATCATTCCAACTGGGACTCGGTATCAAGCACGTTAAACCTCAGCCGAAAGATAAAGACAGTCATCAAGCATTCGGAAACCATCTCATCATATCCGCCGCAACCTGATACTTCGAAACGAGAGCCAAATTTACAATCAACGGTTAAGGCACTTTCTGCTCCGAGCATTGTAAAGGCTGGCTTACTCAATTCAGGAGCAATTCATAGAGCTTCTCAGGAACGAACTGTAGATAAAGAAGTGCTCAAATCGAATAACGGTTTTGAGGAGATCCCCGCGGTAGACTTGGACGAGGACACACATCTTCTCACTTCTATCGACTTTGGGTCGGATCTTTCTCCAAATTCTATAGCTTTTGGAGTAACAGCCTGGCCGGAGTTCAAACTTCGGCAGCTGTCTGACAACGAATTCGTCGTCCAAATTGAGGGAACTACCGTTAAGGATAAAAGACTATTACTGCCGCGCTACGCGCCTTCCTCCAACCGGTCCTTCAAGTATGTTGTCATCACTCGAGACAAAGGGAGCATTGCAATCAATATTGCAACCGAGCCGCACGTCCACCTTGAACCAAGGGTATTCGATCAGCGCCTCGTTATCTTAGCGACCGCAAAATCTTAGCGGCCGCAAAAGGGTAGCCCTGCAAAAAACTTGAGCAGACAATCGAGAGTAAAGCGTGGAGAGTATAGCGTGGAGACTATAAAGCCACTTCTCTTCACTAGTAAGCGTATGAATCGCCGCGGCGGCGCTTCAGCTCATTAATCTCTCTTTGTTGCTGGCGAAGCTGCTCTTCCTGACGACGAATTCTCTCTTCCTGAGCAGACTCAGATGCTTCATCCTTGTCCATCTCGTTACCAATTACCCCACCACCAAGAGCACCAATGCCACCACCAATGGCAGTTCCGACACCGGCATTTCCTGTCGCAGCACCAATAATTGCACCGATTCCGGCTCCTGCAGCAGCACCACCGACGACTCCTTTCTCCCTATTCGATAGGGTCTGTCCTCCACATCCAGTAAGAAAACTTGCGAGAACAAGTAGAGCTAACGTCTTTTTCATGAATAACACTCCTCAATAAAAATCTATGCCAAATAGTTTACG
>JAGRAT010000016.1 GCA_020434495.1 Bdellovibrionales bacterium
TATAACGGCGTACGAGCTCCCTGTAGGCCTCCTGCTCGCCGTCTTTTGCGCTTCGGACAAGCAGCAAGTCATCTGTTAAATCATCGTCCATAGAGGCCTTAGTCACCGCCCTAGAGCTCTGCGGCGCAGCCTTAGTTGTAGCATCCAGGGATGGCTTCATCACCAGTTAGACTACTGGGAGGGGAGGGAGTTCAGAAAAAATTTACTCGAAAGATCAAAAAGTTAGGCAGCTATACCGAAGGCAACTGAAGTTGCCGGGAGGTCCCCCGGAGGGACAACAAATACTGGCCGTAGAATCAGCCAAAAGCGATCAGCTTTCGACCAAGAGACCGGGAATTTCATTTTTTGGCAGTATAATCATTCTAAGGGATGAGCAAGCACTCCCAGCCCTGACAATCAGGATCATCTGCAAGAGCTGGCTCGCAGGTATAATCACTCGCTGCTTTATGACGAAGTTCTGAACGCTGATAATCTTTTCCGAATTTCACGGCATTTCCTGCATCCTCACACATCATCGAGTGGATGGCGAAACCTGCAATTTGAACACCGGGAACCGCAGCTAGACCCATTAAAATCATTATAGCGGCCTGCACTAATGTTACGCCGGCTTCATTTTGATGTCGCTTTCTTCTACTAAGTCTAGGGTTGCTCATAAGCAAAATCCTCTCTAATACTCGTCACAATTTGCATGTTTTTCCAGCCGTTATTGGTCAACGGAGTTTGCAATACATTTAATAGCCCAGCGAACGTGCCCGTTGCTCCAAACGAAGTCGGTTCAGCATTCGCGGTTTGTCCATCTACAATCTGTATGTTATTCCCCACAGGTGAAATGGGATTCGTCACGAAATAAGCTACCGCTCGAATGGCAAGATCTTTGGTTAGTTCAGAAAAGGGAAGATTTACAGAAGAATACGCTCCGATCGTCACGAAAATCTCCCCAACCGCAGATAACCCATAGTTTGGGACGATACTCAACAAGCGAGTTGCATCGCAGATACCAGGATAAAACTCCACGTTTTCTCCAGCGATAGTATATGCCTGATAGAAACTATAACGAGAATTCTCCCCTGAGGATTTAGGATCACCATCAATGAAATCCAAAACCCCATATAAGTTGGGAAGAGTACGATATGCAGGGGGCATCGTTACACAATTGCCTGTTAGAGTATTTGCTGCTGCAACCCTAGAGGAGAATGCCGTCGTAGTTGCAGCGCTAAACCGATGGTTATCTTTCAAGGACTTAAGCCCCATGTCGATCAGCTTCGTCGCCTCCACTATCGCATTTGAATTAGGTTGAGTAGGATCTTGCATCTCTTGTCGAGTTTGAGCATATGCAAGCGAGTTAATAACTGAGGGCTTTTCAGCAGCCATAACTGTTGTAAGGGATCCGACTTCCGTTGAGGGATCTTTGAAGCCAAGTAGAAGAAGTTGCGAGATACCACCACCAGCGCTCGCTGGAACCTCTTGGGTTACCAAGGAGCTGATTACAACCGATGGACTATCGTGCACCAAGAAAGGATCCACAAAATCGCTTGGCAAAAGAAAGGTCGAAGTATAGGGCCACCATGCGTTTAGAGCTCCACTTCCAGCTACCACCGCAAGGATGTCTGGACGAGTTGAGGCCAAATCAACCAATGCTCGCTTTAGCCAGGTATCAAGAAGATCAGAAAAGCCCGGTTTTGTGGATGTGGGACCAAGCACCGGCGCACCTTGGTTAGTAGTCAGATCGAATCCGGCCGTTGCCACGTCCTGAGACTCACCAAACCCAATAGAAAATGTCCCTGTAGTAGGAAACTCTATCGAGACGGGTGGATGCGCCCCATTAGGAAGAAAGGTCGAAAGAGGAATAGAAAATGACTGTTTAGTACCATCGGATCGGTTAAACACTATCCAAATTGGGACCTGTGGACCCAATACGTAAAAAACCTGAAACGAGATTCTTGCACCAGGAATCGTAACCCAACCCTCAATCATTGGAGGGCCTCCGTTGATCATAGTATTAACAAGAATTCCGGGGCCACCAAACGATACCGGAGCAGTCCCGTTATCCCCTGATACGCCTGCAGCTACGGCCTGCTGAAGGATTGGAGAGAGCATCCTCCTATTGGATCCACTATCGGACGCTGGAGCTTCATCTGGATCAAGTCGCGGATAGAACCCTAACTTCTCATCTTGAGCCAACGCGCTCCCCGCGATAAAAAGCGCTGCTCCGAAAACTATCCAACCTAAAGCCTTAATCTTCATAACTTCCAGTTCCCCTCGGTCAATCTATCCCCTGACCGGACTGTTTCACTTTTAGGCTTGAACCACATTTCGAGAGAATTCTTGCGAGAAGACTCTTAAGAGAAATCCAACTCCTAACTGCCTGAACACAAAAGGGTCTGCAAAATATGTTCCAAGCCGAAACACTTTTTCTGAAGCACTTGGGAACTAATCCCCGATAAGGTGGATTGTTCTTAAATTACTCGAGATTTTCCCGGTGTCAGAAACTTCTGGCAGTTTAAGCCACCGTTCTACGAGAGACCCTTTCTCTTATGATACGGGAACCCCTCAGATCGGTGCTCAGGTTACTGGTTGGTGAGTCACTTCTTCGGATGACCGTTCTACTAACCGTCTCAGCCGAGCAAGCAACACGTTGACGCTAGAAGTCTTCGATAAGAAGTCATCAGCCCCACTGGTGATGCTTTCCAGCTCACTTTCCTCAGTATTCGCTGCCGTTAACATAAGTATCGGCAGGTCCCTGGTCTGATGATTAGCTCTAATTCGCCTAATGAAATCGTGTCCATCTATTCGGGGCATCATGACGTCACAGACCACCACATCCACAGTCTCAGTCATCAATTTTTCTAAAGCATCTCGGCCATCTATGGCGGTAAGCACCTGAAACATCTCGGATTCAAAGATAGACCCGTAAATGGCCCGCTGGTCCTCATCGTCCTCTACCAACAACACCTTCGGCTGAGTAAAGAGTCCCTTGGGTTCATTGGCCTTCTCGGCAGACTTTGCTGAAGCAACTACGACCTCACTCGTAGAGGATTCGACCCCCTCTACAAGTCCTATAACCCGCTCTACCTCTTCATAGGAGGTTACCCCTTGGCGAACGAGCTCTAACCCCGCCTCAGCAAGCGAGCAAAATCCAGTCTCCTTAGCTCTTCGCTCAATCTCCTCCTCCCCAAGCTCAAGCCGTATAGCTTCTGCGACAGACTCAGTTACCTCTAGGAAGCTAAAGACCCCTACCCGTCCGGCATATCCAGATTCCCGGCACTTCTCGCAACCAACCGCCTCACGAACCTTATCACCAAGCCCAAGCTCCTCCCTCTTCTTCTTGGCAACCTTCTTTGCACAATCCGGACAGAGCTTTCGTACCAACCGCTGGGCAAGAACAGAACCGAGCGAAGAGGCGATAAGATACCCGGGAATATCGAGATCGAGTAAACGGGTAACGGCAGCAGCCGCGGAATTCGTATGAAGAGTAGAAAGAACGAGGTGTCCGGTTTGAGCGGTCTTCATCGAGATAGAGGCTGTCTCTTCGTCTCGGATCTCTCCCACCAGCACCACATCTGGATCCTGCCGAAGAATGGATCGAAGCCCCGCCGCAAAGGTGAAATCAATCTTATTGTTCACCTGAATCTGAGTAATACCATCAATTCGATACTCAATGGGGTCTTCAAGGGTGATGATATTTCTACTCTTGTCGTGCAGATGGAGAAGCGACGCGTATAGCGTAGAAGTTTTCCCAGAACCAGTCGGACCAGTAACCAAGTTTACCTTGCAGCTTCGCTTTAAATTACGCTCTATTTGTTTCCTCAACTCTTCTGGAACACCAAGCTCATCAAATGTTGTTGCCTTAACATCGGAAGAGAGGATTCGAGCAACGATGTTTTCACCATGTGCTGATGGCACCGAAGATATCCGTAAATCCTTCACTCCAAAGTTTGTATTGATGCGTAGCCTGCCGTCTTGAGGCCGTCTTCGTTCGGAGATGTCCATGCCACAGAGCAACTTTACTCGAGAGAGCACATTGTCTTTTAAGCCCTCTGGCACTTCCAGTAGCGGCTGCATGATGCCATCAATTCTCGCCTTCACCTGAAGACCAGACTTGGTTGGTGTAAGATGGAGATCGCTTGCTCCAGCAGCTATCGCCCGCGAGAAAAACTTATTTACCAACCGAACGACTGGAGCCGCGTTTGGATCGTCATCTCCTATAGAAGACTCAAAATCTGCCGCGTTGGACTTAAATACTTCCTTTTTGTGAGGAGCCTCCTCTTCCTGCTTTCCGCGAACGATAAGCTCAACCGTATGATTGTCTTCCTGAGCAAGATTCTTGCTCAGGACCTTTAAAATTTCAGCCTCTTTACCGAGCACGACTTCAACAGGACGATCGAATGCGAACTGCATACGGCTGTAAGCTGCTCTATCAAGCGGATCTGCCATCGCAACGGTGATTTCTCCGGGTGCCACCGCTATCGGAATGGCCCTCATCTCCTTCCATGCTGAGGGAGAGAAACTGTTTGTTGGAACAGAATCCAAGAGACGAGAAAGAGATTCCAAGGAATGTTCTGAAAGTTTGAAGATATCTAACGAAAGCTTTTGGGCAACTGCCTCTATCGCCTTATCCTCTTTGAAGAATCCACGCTCTGCGTAAAAGGCTATTGGATAGGTATCGAATGGAGACTGCTCGAAAGTTTTATCACTACTATCAACAAGCTGTAACTGATGAAGAAGATTTCTTAATGCTCGGCAATTGCCTGCTCTTTCCCCGGTCCAATCCCGACTGTCATGTACTGCCATACTACCAACCTCAACTTCTCTACTCCCGAGCCAATCAGTAGATCGGCAAGAATCGCACTAAGATGAGTGCTTTCTTTGTAGCGGCGAGAACGGTGGGGAGCTTTAGAAAAAATGGTTTAACTTTTGAAGATCACGGTAAGAAACCTTGGGATATCCCTACCTGCGAACTAGGCAAATTGCTTAGCAATCCACTCCTAACAACGTTATAGCTGATCTTATTTATTCACGGTAAGAGGCCGACAGCATTGCATCAACCGAATAGACGGTGTCCGATACGAAGAATATGGGTTCACAGCTACCAGCAACATTCCAATACCAACCGCTCCGTTCGCGAAGTCCGGTTGGTGGACTCTTCTTCTTCCTTACGGGGACGCTTGGAATTGCATTTCAGTTATTCTTTGTTGCCACAGGAACTGGGAGCCTCGCTAAGACAAGTCCTACAGGAGAGCTCATATTCCTTATCTACTCATTCCTCTTCGCCCTCGTTGGTGCCGCAATACTCTTCTTCCAAAAAACCTATCTCTTTAATCGTGATCGTAAGGTCTTCACACCGAGCATTCGGCTCCCCTTCCTCACGGTCACTATCAAATCAATTTCTTACCAATTCATTGATGCAGTACAGATCTCTCGAAAAGTAATGAAATCTGGTAACACCACTTCGCTCATGTTTTCGGTTTCGCTTGTTCAGGATAGCCAACCAGATATCGTCCTTGAGCGCCTCTACCGATATCCAAACGCCAAACGTATAGCAGAGCTGCTCTCACTTGCCCTTCAAAAACCGCTCCATGACAATTCGTCAGGACGAATGGTGGTAAAACAACCTGGGGAATTTAAAGCGACCCTAAAGGAACGGCTCGATGCCAATCTCGATATCAGTGAACAGCCACTAAAGCCAAAGGATATGGAAGCGATGGTGACGGAACACCGCAAGCATGTGGTGATGCAGATCCCCCCTTTTGGAATCCTTGACTCGCTGTTGACACTACTTCTCCCCGCCTTTGCGCTTTTTCTCTTTCTCTACTTCTTGGCCTATCTTTCGCTCGGTATTGTACCGCCAGAGATCGTCGCTTACTCGCTTCTTGTTCCCATTGTCTTTGTTATCATCGCCGGGAGCTTTCTCTTTCGAACTGAGGTCGTCGAGATAACAACAGAGGAGTTCGCTGTCCATTGGGGCTTTTTTGGATTTGGCGGAACGGAAGTGTATCCCATTTCAGAACTCGAAGGGCTCTACGTCGTGGGGCGAGAGGATGATGATGATAAAATTCAGTTCTTAAAAGCGCTGACTCGAACTGAGACACAGGGGAGAAGGAAGGACATCTTCTATCCCTTCCGGTGTCTCAGCTCGTCAGTCATTGCCAAAGCAGGAAACAGGTCCGTCACCTTTGGCCGCAGCCTCGATATTGAGGAGCTCACCTACCTTGTCTTCCTGATGGAAGTCTTCATCAAAAAAGGCTCTCTTCGGCAATAGCGAGTGCGAGCTGCTGCTACTTCACTTCCTTAATCTCAATAGTGATTTCGTACTTTGTACCGTCTACTTCGTACGTTTGAGTTACCTCAGCATTCGCAAACATGCATTTTACGTACTGATGGGTTACCCCTTCATAGCAAGAAAATCCCGGATCCTCTAAGCACTCAGCCTCTGACGGTCCGCCAGCGGGATATCCAAGCTCCTTTGCAACGATACAACCAAGAGTATTTGCTGTTCCGATTTGGTAACAGGCGTACAACCCAGCAGCGAGCTTCATATGGCACCATAGCCCATCACCATCGGACTGAGCCTGAGCTGAAGTTGCTATAAGTGATCCTGTAAATAGCGAAAACGTTATAAGAAACGAATAGAGATACGACTTCATATATTACCCCAAACCACAAAATGTTTGTTCGTGGATAACATCGAGAAATTCTCTACTCAAAAAAAAATTCCCTAGAGCTCTGATAAGAGCGCCAAAAACGAAGATTACGGCACGTAGGTGACTAAAATCACTGCAAGGTATTCCCGCCACAATCGGACAACCTCTAGGGGCGAAAAAGTCGGTGATTCAACGAAGAAGGATACTGGAAACGACAGGCAAAAATTTAAGAAGGTACTTCTCTAACGGCTACTTCTTACTTAGAGAGGTGCATTTGGGGGAGCGTAGGTTAGAAGTTTTAACCTACGCTCCATTTTCTTGGGGCGGGATTAGAGCGATCCTCAGTAGAAATGTCGCGAGACATTTATGCTGAGGACGAAGAAATATTGGCGGAGCCAATTTTCGAGAGCCAGCAACAAAGAGCAAACACCGGCAAACCCATGCATGATTCCGACATTTCTACTGGTGTTTGCTCTAGACGCTCTTCCCCTTGCAGTGTGGACAACCCCCACATGATTTCCCACTCACTGGGCATCCCTTGGTGCATTCTTTCTTAGCACCATCTTTACCGGCACATTTTGGACAGTTCCCGGTAGAGCAGCTCCCCTTACAATCGCAATCAGTTCCCTTCTTACACGCTTCGCAGGAACACTTCTCTGCCTTCTTGCATGATGAACATGAAGAGCATGAGCCCCCATCCGGTGCCGCTTTATGCTGAGCACAACCAACAAAGAAAAACAGTGAGGACACAAGTAATAACGGTAAAAATCGCATAGTTAAGCTCTCCTATATTCTGGATATAATCCCAAATATTTCAAAAATGGAACATACTGCTCTCGGCAAAAAAATGTGCATAACTTTAGTGAGTTCCGTACTATTTCCCGTCATGCGGAGAGCACCAGACCCATCAGGGCAAGATCACAACACCCTTGGCCAAGGCCCGAGACGCCCAAGCCTGCTCTCTAGCCTTTCACAGAGTCTTCGCTACCTTGCAAACCGACTAAATCACGGCGACCTCTACGAACTTGAGGATAGAGTTCTTCGAGCAGCCTTCATTCAAAACTACAAAGCAGTACGCGAGCTTGCTCCGCAGCTGATAGAGCAAGCGACCTTCGTATTAGGGGACTCAGATACGACAACGCTTTTAGGTCACTTCCACTTAGGGGTTTCTTACCTAAAGCACATTCCAACAGATCGCCTGAAAGCCATTGAACACTTTGAGCAGGCACAAACTCGAGCTGAAGCTCGATTAGAAACAGAACAAGGTACACTGGATACAACAACTACGGATATTCTCGGACAGATCGCTCGATTCTCCAAAATACAGCTCGAGCAAGTTCAGTAGATCGCGTTTTAATCCATCACCTTTGGCAACAACCCCCCGGGGCGTCCAAAGTGTGGGACGACATCCTGATCCTTCTCTTTTTTCGCACGATCGGGCGCTACGAAACCCTCCTTCTTCTTTGAATAGTAGAGACAGCCTAGCTCCTCAGGGGGTTGCAAGCGAATAAACTTCTCGGCATCTGCCAGCGCTTCTAGCCAGTGAGTTTTCATTGCGACAAGATCAACTTCTTCCGTTAGCTGCAAACGTTTGAAGTCATCTGCCCGATACTTCCCTCTCCGTTTCAACAGCTCCAACAACGAATTCGGAGTAAAGCCAGGGTCTTTTCCAACAGCAGCCCAGACCAGCGCTCCAAGCGGCAAGACCGTATCGTGAACATAAAGTATATCGATAAAGTCTCGCGGCTCATCCCTTCCCACCAGCGCTAGCAACTTGTTAATAGCCAAGTCAACGGGATGCAATTGATATCCAATTCCATCGACTTTGATAGTCGGCATAAATCGCCAAGCAGTATCATGAGACCACTCAACTTTCGTTACCCCGTCTCCTTTAGATACTATTGCCCGAATGTATCCAGGTTGATTCATCTGAATCGCGACATCATAACCCTCTTTCAGTAAGACTGCGCGATCTTCCTCAAACGCCTTTGCAACTCGTTCAACCGAGTCGTGAAAGTAATCAAGATCATTACTATATCGTTTAGAATTGGGAACTCTGTGAAGCGCTGCATCCCCTGCTAAGTGGCTATCAAGAGAACGTTGCGGAGCAAGAAGTCTCGCCAACTGCTCTTGAAATGGAGTTAACGGCATAAAGCGTTTCCAACATACCAGGCCTCACGATTTCCGTGACGCATAAGTTGTTCAGCAACCCAAGTGACATCGTCGCGAGTTATTCGCATGTTCCTATCGTAAGACCAGAAGCAGTTTGCATAGAAACGTTTAAACGCCCTCTTTGCTTCGCGAACCTTGACCATTCCCAAGGCCTCTTGAGAAGAGAGCTTGCGGCGACTCCTCTGTCCCCCCTTCCTCCCAATCTCTGACAGATAGCTTTTCACTCGTGCATCCATATAATTATCATAAGCCGCTTATGATAAATGCACAATATAGACGAATGATCACACAAACTAACTAGCTAATATCACGACATATTTTAAATGACTAAACAAAGGACAGGCGATTGTCTCACCGCTCCCTTAGAACAGTTTCAACACCTGCTCTTCAATATCAAAGCTGTCCAGAAACTTGTTGAATCGCTCTCGCATAGAAGCCTTATCATCCGGCGAGAGGTCCTGCCTCGAGTAATCCTGCAAGCGCCTCGCCATAGCATCGACCTTTTGCACGGTACCTCCTAACTTATTTTGCAGGGGAACATAGCGTGAGCTCGCAGTCACTTCAGGAAAAAGCCTTGGAGAGAGCAGCACCTGATTCAAGGAACGAGCTAATTTGGTAGTCGCTTCTAGAGGAACCTCGTCACTTGTACGAGCATGTTGCTTTAAATGCTCAATCCCGATGGCAGCTGCGTGCAACTTTGTAAGAATCTGCATATGTCGTGCGCACTGCTTAGCAGCGGGGAGGTCCCTGTTCTCAAGTGCGCTTTGCAGCTCACCGACCTCTTCCCGAATAGCTTTCGCAAATGTCCGAGAAGGTCTCATGCGGACCAGGGTAAAATCCTGCTCCGGATGAATACCAAGAGTGAGCATCACATTTCTTACGGTGGAATCAGTCGGGTTCTCAAGTCGCTGTGCGGTGCGTGGATTGAGGAGAACTCCTGCTCGCTCTTCCAATCGAACTCGAAACCCCTTCATTAGCGCTTCAGCTCGCCCCATTCGATCTTCAAGTAACCTTCTATCAATCGAATTCGATGGACTCTTTCGACGAATATCCCCTACCCGACTATCAAGCCGCTTTAGTGCAGCTTTTACTTTAAGTACCGTTGCCCGTGGGTTTGCCCGCCCTAAATCATCCTCAATACCGTGAATCGAAGTGAGGATATCCCGAGCGTTGACCTTATACTCTTGCGAACAACCCTTAACGGCTTCCCTTCCCATTTGAGCGTATCGCTTCGTATCATCCCGAAAAATATCCCGCAAATCCTCGGGTGCTTCTTTCCATCCGGTTCGAAGCGTTTCTGCAAACCGATCAAGCTCTGCAACAACACCTCCAATCTGCATTGTTTCCGCAGTATAGCGCGCACTCTGATGAAGGGTCTTTCGATGAGCCGCATATACCCCTTCGTAGTGAGCAACGATTCGCTCCTTGAGAAATCCAGACGGCTTTCCGGACTTCTCTCGAGTCAACAGAACTGTACCGTTAGTCTCTGAGGGCAGCGCAGGTATTGGGCCATCACTAAATCGTTCGTGCTGCGCTCGAAGACTCTGAGAGGGCGGCTCCATAGCAAGCATGCGCAGCTGAGTACGTGCAAAGCTGTGCGCGGCATCAAAAGCGAGTTTCAACTGCTGGATGCCGACGCCTCCCTCGGCCAACCCCAGAGAACTTCGCAGTCCATCTGAGATCTTTTCTGGATCTACCACCGTTGCCTGAACAGAAAGCTCTCGAATCTCATCCTTGCTCTTTTGAAATCCGATAACACCACCTGTGACCTGGGGGACTGGAACAACTAACTGATCCTCATTAGAAAATGCCTGCTGAAAAATTTTGATACGAGAGTTCGGAAGAGCATTCCAGATGGCCTTACGCAGGGTTTCTCCCCTTAAAGCAGTACCTGGCAAAGTCTTGATCTCTGAAAGGAGAACAAAATCTTTGCCAAAACGGCTTGGCCCACCAAATTGATCAATTTGGCGTTTCGTCTCTGATATTGGAGTTACACTCTGAACTTCAGAAGCACCCTGAATTTCGGGACTATGGTCTCCACCGGCAGAACTGCCCTCTACTACCTGAAACATCTTTCGCTCCTAAATTCCTCCCCCCGGCCGACGTAATAGGGTATCTCTTCGTCGCTACTAATCAAACGACATGACACTGATGAGGATCATGCTACCTGTTAAGCCTTCAGGCTCATGTATTGCTCGTCCTGAGCCCCCCCAATAACTCGCTGGTTTTGCTTAGCTTCTGAGCTAAATATCTTAGCTTCGACCCATTTGATACATTTGCCACGATGTGGACTTCCGGATGGGGGGAGCGGGAGCAAAGGGGTTACACATGTTGCAGAACGGAAGAAACGAAGAGTGGCGAGAACCCTCAAAACCTAGCGGTGGAGATACTCCGCTAGCTGACTCACGACCAACATTTGCACCACCTCTTCAGATTGGAGGCGGCTTTGGCATTGGGCTCTCCATGTTTCCAAAGCGTCGAGTGCAAGCGATAGACCCTGCCACCGGGGAGCCGAAACGGGACACCCGCGCCGCAGAGAACACCAGCCGAGTACTTGCTGCCGCTAGCAGATTCCTCACCGAGCAACGAGGGGTCATTCCCGTTGATACCCCAGTGGTCATCCTAATGAAGCACCGACACATAATGGATATTCCACACATTGGAGCAGCACTCTGGAAGGACACCCACAAAACTGCTGCTTTCATAATGAGATCCTTTGGAGAACGCACGGATAGGATTCTACAAGCGATTGGTGGAATCATAGTGAAACGGCCCGGTGATTTTCTTAAAGACCTCATCAAACCGAATCCTCTCGTTGAAAGTGAATTAGTTGATCCCGAAAAGGCGAAAGAGCGCGCAGAGAAAATGTTTGCGCTTTTGAAAGAAGTCGGTACAGAACGTGGATACCTTTCGGATGTTGACTCCCCAAAGTCGCTTGCAAAAGCCATAAAGAAACTCAACATGAAGCAGTGTGCGTTTCTTGTAGCGGCAGCAGTAAGAACCGACCCCGAGCTACGAACTGCGTATGAAGATTCTGGCCGCTCAGGACTCAATAATAATCTCGTAACACGCTACCACGCAGGGGAGAGCATAGTACTTTATCCGGAAGGAACGCGAAGCAAAGACAGACTGCTCAATATCGTGATTGATGGCGAGCATCCGTGCACAGCTATTCTTAACAGCGTAAAGAACGGTTCACCCCACGCCGGGAACAACAGAGAAGCATGCTTCTTACCCGTCGGCATTCAGTATCCTGGAAGAGAAGCTGGAGGATTCCTGAGCAGACTCAGAATTGGAGCAAAGCTTAACATCGGCGCCCCTTTCTTTGCGGAGAATCCATCGGACATTCAAGAGCACTTGACCCGTCGGTTAAGCGAGCTCTCTGGCCTAAGTACTACGGGCCCATCGGTATACGCGCGCCCAGCCGCTGAAGCGGCACTTTCCAACGAGAACCTGGGAGCAAGTGCCGTTTCTGTTCTTAAGAGGAACGAAGTGCTAGAAGCCCTTGAGTACTTTAGAGATAACCCCGAGCAATGCACGCGGGCAACCTTTGAGCAGATAGACCTCGCCCTTTCTCATCCGCACTGGTCAGTGCCGTGGATGGCACTTCAAGTTCGGCCGAAAGGAATGCACTTCAACCCCAACATGGTTTCGTATCATAGCAGCCAAAGTAATCATCCTGCGCTGGCGGATATGGCCAAAAATTACCGCGCTGCTGACAGTTAATTTTTACTCTCTACGAACTCTTAAATGGCGAACTACAGAGGTAACTACTTAAACTTGGATACATGTTTAATGATGTACGATTAATCGAACATTATGGCAAAGAGCAGAGAACTCCCCCTAAAGCTACTCTCGAGCCAGTCAAAGACACTTAAACCCCGTTGAGCTTACTCATGATTTCGGTCTAAAATTCGGAGTATGCTTAGTAGGATAATTAACCTCCCGAAAAATCATAGTTTTTTTCTATTTGGAGCGCGTGGAACGGGCAAGACACAGCTGCTAAAGAGGGAGTTCTCGGAGAATACCTTATATATCGACCTGCTGAATCTTGAGACCGAAGCAAAATATCAGCTGCAGCCAGAATCTCTGTATAAAGAACTCTCTGCCGTAGGTAAGGATATTCGATATGTGGTGATAGACGAGATCCAGAAGGTGCCGAAGCTTCTCGATGTTGTACACCGAAAGATAGAGGAGAGCGATCTCCTATTTCTCTTAACCGGCTCGAGTGCTCGAAAACTGAAGGCTGGGGCTGCAAACCTTCTTGCTGGGCGCGCATTTGTATTTCACCTCTTTCCGTTTACCTCGCTCGAACTCGGCGATGACTTTGATTTACATAGCGCGCTGCAATATGGCTGCCTTCCTCAGTCCGTAAACTATGACTCCCCCCTCGACAAACGACGATTCTTAAAGGCGTATGCCAATACCTATTTAAAAGAAGAAGTCTGGGGAGAGCAACTCGTACGAAAGATCGAACCGTTCCGAAAGTTTTTGCAGGTTGCTGCTCAGTCACATGGGCAAGAAGTGAATTACTCAAAAATTTCAAGAGATGTTGGTGTTGATGCAAACACCATCAAAAACTATTACTCCATACTTGAAGACACCCTACTGGGTTTCCTACTTCCGGCTTACAACGGTTCTGTTAGAAAACAATTGAAGCTGACTCCCAAATTTTATCTTTTTGACACCGGCGTAAAGCGCGCGATGGAAGGGACAGTTGACTTTGATCTCAATCACGGAAGTTACGAGTATGGAGTCCTGTTTGAAACTTTAGTAATAGCTGAAATTCAAAGGTATTTTGCTTATCAGGAGAAAGAGTATCAATTTTCCTATCTCGCAACAGA
Organism: Bdellovibrionales bacterium; assembly: GCA_020434495.1. Lineage (GTDB taxonomy): Bacteria > Bdellovibrionota_C > UBA2361 > UBA2361 > RFPC01 > RFPC01. The sequence goes on from JAGRAT010000016.1 coordinate 13,658, forward strand.
CGGAGGTGCGGAGATTGACCTCCTCATTTCTCAAGGAAACAAAGTGAAGTTTCTTGTGGAGGTAAAATCAGCCACCTCATATCGGCCAGAGTTCATAAAACATATTAAAGAATTTCAAAAAGACTTCCGGGAAGCTAAGGCGTTCGTCCTTTACAACGGAGTCGATTCAATGCTTGACGAAGGGGTTCACATTCTTCCCTGGAAGGAAGGAATCGCTGAAATCGTGAGGTAACCAAAGCTACTCACCACAACCAGTTAGCGGGGTGGTTAGTGGCATGGTTCTTAGTAAACGCGTTACCCTTCAAATCTATCGCGAATCTCAAAGGCTTCTCCGTCACGCTTTGCCTTCTTCAGCTTATCAGAGTTGCCATACACTCGAAGCGCGACTTCCTCCCCCGCCAAAGCTCGCTGCAAGCTCTCAGCAAATTCTGCAACATCCTCAAGCGTCGCATCCATGATGCGACTTCGAGTCCTTGAAACGTCATCTATGCTCATACCACGAAGATGCCAAGTAAGAGCGGTTATCGCATCATCCTCTGCAGAGGAGGGAGACTCAAAATGCTTCATGACAGCAACCTTTGCCCTATCAAGGAGGTCTTGAGTCGCGGCACGAGAAAGCTGCGAGCCTGAATCTCGAAACGCTTCAAGAGTTGTATGAATATTTGGATCCTGCCAGGAACCAAAGTACATCTGTCCAGCGAATTGATTGTACCCTGCATTAGCACCATAAGCGCCACCAAGTCGCCTCATCTTTGAGGTCAGTCCTCGATTAAGAATCTCACAACAGAGATGTCCCACCGGATCCCCGATAAGCGGAGTGCCATCATCCCTTCGTAATTGTGCAGCCAGCCCAACATAGCTACTCGGTGACTGAATTTCATAAGCCGCACTGTCAAACTGAGGGGTAAACGGCTCTCGCTGAACGGGATCAGCCTTCGCGTCAAATCCATCAATTGTTCGCTTAATGTGAGATGCGATATGCCCCCACTTATCAGCATCACAAGCTACCTGCAGCGTCAGATTTCCCTGATGAAAAACCTGCTCGTGCACTGCTCGAAGATCCCGTGCGAACCCTTCTGGATCACTCGCCAAACGCTCTCGAATATCCTCCAAAGTCTGCAGGGCAAATTCAGTTGAGTACGCTCGACTCTCTGCTCCTCTCGCTGAAGTGGCAGCAGCCAATCTTCCAAACATCAACTTTGTAAGTTCACCGGTATCATTCACCTGCCTTTGGCAATATTCGGAGATGAGCGATTCAAGATGTTGCATCATCTCCTTGTTATCAAACTGAGGAAAACGAAGCCCCTTACTTGCAAGGTCTAAGAAAGATTCTCCTTGCTGACAATCAAAACTCGCTTCAAAAGTTACCGTCGGGCGGCTCGACTCAGGATCAAATGGGCTAACGCCAATCTGGTCATAAGCTTTGGACTTGGCATTAAAGCTACCACCAAGCCGCGAGACCTCTGACGCAAACTGACCTGGCTGATAGCCTTCCGGCCCAAAATTGGTCATGAAGAGGCTTAGAAACTCCAACAAGGATCTTTTTTCAGCAGATACTCCCGCTGTATCAAAAACAAAACGCACCCGAGCTTGGTCTCCAAAATCCAGCTCGTTATGGAGAATTGTCGCCTCCCCATGAGTGAGCACTTCAGTTGGTACTCCAGATTCCACCCGATAACGCTCTTCCAGTTTTGCTTTTGGAACGCTCGAGAGGTCCTCACCCGCTTCAAGCGCTAACTCGGCTGCAGCCATTCGTTCCGCTGTCTCATCCACATGAGCGCGCTCCTCGGGTGTCATTCTTGCCACCCTCTCGGCTAGAGCATCCTCCTGCTGCTGCAACCACTCTTCATAAAAAGTAGCGCTTGGCTCTAAGGTGATATCGACCCGATTATCATTACTTACGATGCATCGCTCTAAGTGCGTTTCAAGTACCCGTTCTCCAGCATCGAGCTTTCTTCGTAATATCTCCGCTCTCTCTGAAAAGCTCAGAGGATCAACCGCAAACCGTCCATCAACAGCTGCTTCCAGACACTCTCCCAGCCGCTCTTCATTTGTAGTTGCGGAACGATTCGCCTCCTTCTCATGCTGCTCGAATGCACAAATAATTGCTTCGACGTAATCCCGCGGGAAACCGTTAGCGGCAATGTCTTCTAAAAGCCGCTGCGAAGCTTCTATAGCGGCATCAACCCCACTCTCTGTATTCTGAGCAAACTCAATCCGAAAGACGGTCTCTTTGCCGCGCGAGTTAACTGAACAGCCTTCAAAGACATTCCCAAGACCGCACTGCCGCAGCGCCTGATTAAAGGGCGACATTTCACTATTCGAGAGGAGGCCACTCAGAATTCTCTGCTCAAAGGCAGTCTGGTCATCTTCAGTACGCTCACACTTCCAGCCGCGAACAAGCTTAAACTGTTTCTCTACAGGAACCCCACTTGTGAGATCTGCCGGAACAACTGTCCTTACTTCTTGAGGCTCGCGAAACACGACTGGCTCTGGCAGAGCATGAGGGGGATCGCCCTTCTCTCGTCCATCAAGTATTTCTGCTGCAAGAGCAAGCTTTTCACCTAACGGCACATTTCCGTATAAACCAAGAAACGACTGGGATGCTGAAAAAAACTCGTCATAAATCTGTTGATACTGTTCAAGGGTAAGCTCCGGCATCTTGTCAGGGCGTCCCCCGAAAGAATGCGCGTAAGGCGTCCCTGGATAGAGCGCTGCGTTAATTGCATCCATCACAAACCACCGCGGGCTGGCGTAGTACCCCCGCATCTCATTCTGCACTACCCCATCAAACTTATACCCACACGGCGAGTCAGGATCGGGCCGCAAATGCCCGTGTTCACGGAGATAGGTTTTCTCAGAGGGCCGCCCTTCCAACACGGCCTGAGAAAACACCTTTGTCATGAGATCTACAGAGAATCGATCAATACCAGTTGCAAAGAAATTCGTACGGTCCGGCCGCGTTGTTGCGTTCACCTCATGAAGGAGAAGCGAGCTCGACATTTCGTCATACACATCGGCTACGGGAATGAGCCCAGATTCAGAGATGACCCCATGTTCAATTTTATGAAATTTCCCTGTTGAATTCTTTGGGAGGGTAACAAACTGAAGCTCTGAACGGAGATGAGGATCACCATTCTGAACGATAGCGATAGTAGCACCGGACCCTTGATGGCGTAACCAGAGATACTGGCTATCAATGCTCTGACGGTACGTCTCTCCAATAAGCTCAAACCCGAGCCGTTGAATATCAGCGCACTGTTCTGTTGTTAACTTACTTCCGGTGACTTCCGGTCCTGAGGAAGTCTGCTCGGGTTTTGAGTCTACCTGATGCTCTCTCTCTTCGGATCTTCCCTCATCTGGATTACGAATCATGGCTACCTACCCGTTTACCGTACCCTGGTTATTGTCACCCCTGACTCTGCAACAACCTACTAGGCTAAAGAGATCGCCATCTTAGTCAACGTTAGCGGCTTAGGTTGCTGTATTCTCAGGACAAAAGGTAGCTTCCTAGAAAAAGGGGGACCGGATAGACGAATCCGCAAAGCTAACACGGCACACACATTGCACTAAGCAGCGAGCTCGCCAAAAAAGTGATGTGGAGGTATGCACTATGAACCGTAAAGTACTGCAAGTACTCGCTGGCCTATCCTTTTCGATCTGCGCCTTTAACGTAAATGCCCAAGAACCTATTCAGTCGGCTCACCCCGAGTACGATCTTCTCGCACAAGAACTGTACAAGATTTATGAAGAGTCTGGTGAAGGATTCCTCGATGAATCTCTTCGAGAGGAAGACATAAACAGATTCAGTAACACCCTTGCCTGTACCTACGAAGTAGAATTCTGTGCTAGTTGTCAAAGTACCGGCAAGTACGCCGGCGGCACCATGCCAAAGCGAGATCCAAATGACGATACGCGCACTAGCCATGCATACTCCTTTGGAACATGGCACGAAGATAGGAACGGTAACATTCTTGACCGCGATACAGACGGAGACGGAGTTGTAGAAAACGGAAAAGCGGTCAAAGCGGGAGCCGCGCTAAAGATGCTTCGCAAGTTTGGCATTGATAACACCGATGTCTGCACAGGATCATGCCCCGCCGAAGACGAAGCATGCTTCCCCGACGGAATTATAAACGGCAGCGGCGACGGGGTAGAATTTAAGAAATGGTGCGTTCCGTGGGACGGACCGATCAACGCAACAGAATGGTACTGCTCCTACCATGCAGTAATTGTCGACGCGAATCGCACCCCGAAGTTTAAAGCTTCAACGTGCTCTTGCTACAAAGTAGCCAGGTAGCATTGCTAAGAGGCTTCCCGATGATTGAAAGGCCAAGAAAAAATAGTCTTTCAGACCGGGACGTTGACTGATCTTGGATGTCATCCAAGATCAGTCGGGCCAAATAGCCTCCAAAGCAACAAACATCGATAACCTATTGAATATCAATACTTTCTTAAGATTTTCCCAACATCCATCAGATGAATTCCGGGGATTCTCGTAGCCCTAGAAGCTCACAGCCAAAGAAAAGCGCTCCCAAATCTTATCCACCATTGCGCTTAAGTCGATTCCTTTGAAGCACGGTTTCCGCTCCCGTGAGGGAATCCGTGTGGATTTTAGAGGATGTACTCTAAGTTCCAAGGACTAGGAACTCCAGATGCCCGTTTCTATTGGAAACAACATTCAATCGCTTCGTGCCCAACGAAGATTAGGTGAGGCTTCTTCTGAGCTCAGCAAAACCTTTGGGCGACTTGCGAGTGGACTAAGAATCAATAAGGCGTCTGATGATGCTGCTGGACTTGCGATAGCGGAATCACTCAGTGCGAAAAGTCGCGTATTCAATCAAGGAATAAGAAATCTCAATGATGGCATTTCGCTTCTCAACATAGCAGATTCTGCAATCAATTCTCTTGTTTCAATTACAACCCGATTAAGTGAACTTGCAGAGCAGGCATCAAACGGAAGTCTCGGCTACGCACAACGCAAAGTGCTTAACAACGAAGCTCAAGAGCTCTCCAAGGAATTTTTTCGTATCACCCAAGCTACGGAGTTCAATGATACCGCACTATTTAACGGAGAGATAAGCAGTCTGCGACTGCAAGCTGGGTTTGGCATGGACGGGGGAATAACCTCCTCTCTTGGGGGAAGCCTTGGAACTGGAGAGCTAGGCTCTACAACAAACGTTACGGTTGGAGGATCTGCCTTTGCCGTCACCTCTGGTGACTTTAATGGCGATGGCATTGCGGATATCGCGAGTGCAGACTCCGCGGATGGAACCATAAGTGTCCTAATTGGATCATCAAACGGCGCATTCGAATCAAGAGTTACCTATGCGGTTGGTTCTAACCCACTCGGAATCGCTACCGGAGATCTCAATGGGGATGGGGTATTAGATATCGTGGCTTCCGACAACAGTGGCGGGTACGTATCCATACTATTAGGACAGGGCGATGGAACCTTTGGAGCAGCGACTTCTACCGCAAGTGTCGGTTCCGCACCTAAGGACATCACGACAGGTGACTTCAATGGTGATGGGATTCTCGACTTAGCCACATCCAACTACTATGACAATGAGGTGAGCGTACTATTCGGACAAGGTGACGGGACATTTGCCAGTGCTGTTAAATATGCTACGGGAGGACTACCCTTCGCAATTACTTCGGGCGATCTGAATGGGGACGGCATACCTGATATTGTAACAGCTGACTACGACGACGGCATCCTCAGCGTGCATCTTGGAATCGGCGATGGAACGTTCGCTAGTTATGTTTCGTACGCTGTAAATGGATCTCCGGGCGATGTTGCAATTGGTGATTTTAATGGAGATGGATCCGCAGATCTTGTTGCAACTGGCTCTGCCATAACAGTCTTACTGAACCAGGGGGACGGAACATTTTCAGCAGGTGTCTCTACGGCGGTCACGGGGCTCGGAGTCTCTGTTGGTGATTTTAATGGAGACGGGCTGGATGACGTGGCTTCTACTGTTGCTGGTAGCAATGTAACCATGCTGATCTCACAGGGCGATGGATCTTTTGAGATTGGAGACACTTATGCGGTTGGAGCTACTGGGTACGGATTAGTTGACGACTTTAATGGCGATGGGGTTCTTGATTTTGCTACCGGAGGCAACAATACGGCCTCCATAACATTTGGAACAACACGATCTGGCATTAACCCGATACTTCCCTTTTCTTTGGAAACAATGGCTGATGCCAAGCAAGCCTTATCGCTGTTTGAACAAAAAAGAGAGTCTCTGATCACGCAGCAAGGAGAGCTCGGAGCCTTTCAATCCCGACTGTCCTATGCGGTGAACACTGTTCGAGCAAGCAGTGAAAACTTTCTTGCCGCAGAAAGTCGAATACGTGACGTCGATGTTGCTGAAGAGGCTGCTAATGCGGCCAGACTTAGCATCCTGCAACAATCCGCAGCCGCCGTTCTCGCACAAGCGAACCAGGCACCCGCACTGACTCTAGCCCTTCTTCGCCAGCCTGCAGTATAAAAACTTGTATCCTATCTGATAGACAATGGTTGCGTACAATTCACACTAAACACAGAGGATTCTTAAGAACACTCTCTCTGTGCTCCTCCGTGCGCCTCTGTGTTTCGCTAAAGCAAATCTTACAGTGTTAAACAGAGCGAGCACTGACTTCTTCAGCTAATCCCGAACAATTACCCGCTCCGATCCAGCTCCAACAGCCTCGTCAGAAACCACCACAGTGGTTTCCGTTACTCCATTTGCCCGTTCAACCTGGTTGCTGCTCCGCTCAATCTGAGCACGTAACCCAGCAGCTGTCTGTTTCGTTAAAACATTCTCCCGAACGCCCCATTCCTTAACGAGAATCCCAGTCTTCTCGCCCAACCGAACGAGTTCTCCCCTATCTACCTCATCAGCCTCGGCGGTAATCACTATCTCATCCACTTCATACTGTGTAAGGAGCTGCGGCAGCTCATCAGGGGTACCAAGGACTCGATACCCATGGACTATTCGCTTTCGTAAATTCCTATCCCCATCAACGAGGCCAACAACTTTAAAGGGAATAGCGTTAGAAGCCTCCCAATCGATATCTTTCAAATTTCTTAAATACAGGATATCGGCCCCAACCACTAAAATCTGTCTCTGCTGCCCTCCATCAGGCCCCTTACCTGCCGAGTTGAGCACCAACAGATCGTTCACCACCCGTGGGATTGACCGAAGTGCTGTTAACAATCCACCACCGATTCCAAAGTAAAGCGTAGTAAATAGAACTAAATCCGGAATGTTTTCCCGAGCACCAAAAAACTTTGTCATCCCAGCAGCAGCAATCGTTCCAAGAGCAAAAGCCCCGACCAAGTACACAAACTCACTTACCCGTGCCCGGCTCCAAACTCGCCGATAAGTGCCAGCAAGACCAACCGCTACAAAGCAAGTTCCGACCCATACCGGAAACACCCCAACAAAAAGCGCTCTAAAATCGCCCCAGGTATCTAACGGAGTACCAAGATGACACGCGACAGCCAGCGCCAACGTCATCACCAACGCATCTGCCACCGGGTAAAGAGTGGTAGTGATAATCGACATACTGGGCCGACTAATCCCTCGTGCTATCACCGTTCCACTATCCCAGAGCTCCACATGCGCTAAGTGACGAAGAATAATGTACGTTCCAAAGGTGAAAGCGATTAAATAGATACCTAACGCGTACGAAGAAAAAAGGAGTGACAGCAGCCCAACAGCCACCAACCCAGCGCTAAGCGCATACAAACTAAGCGCCACATTCTTCTGAGTTATCCCCCGCTTTACTAAACGGTGATGCAGGTGATCCATATCAGCGCTCATCACCCCCGATCCGCTTGAAAATAGCGAGCGCACCGACCGCCTCCAAACAGCAAGCATGGTATCGAGCAGCGGCACCCCAAGAGCCAGCACACACGCCCCAAGAGTGGCCACGGTCGAGCCGGTGCTTGGACTTCGTAAAGTAAAAGCAGCCAACGTAAACCCAATAAACATACTTCCCGAGTCACCAAGAAATATCTCAGCCGGGTGCAAGTTATGTCTTAAAAATCCAGCGACTGCCCCGATAAACGCGAGCACCACCAGCGCTGAGAACACATCACCTGACAACAAGAAGATACCAAGCAGTCCTGTTGCCGCGATAGCTGCAAGGCCTCCGGCTAACCCGTCCAACCCATCAATTAAATTGAAGGCATTAATGACCAACAAAAACCAGAATAGGGTTAACAGATAATCAACAGCTGGATGTAGCTCGAAGTAGGCGATATTTCCAATCGATGTCCCGAAATAGATCAGCAACGTCGCTGCAACTACCTGCCCAAACAACTTTACCAATGGCGTTAACTGAAAGAGATCATCCAGCACTCCAACTATAAACAGCACTGAGGCCGGCAACAGGAACTGAAACCACCAAACGGGATCTAACCCACCGCCTTTAGAAAGATACGAATAGAGCGAGAGCAGAAGCAGGCTAACAACTTGAAACGCAGCAAAGACTGCTATCCCCCCCAAGCGGGGCACTGGAGCAGAATGGAGCCGCCGCTCCCCAGGCTCATCAACTATTTTCAGTTCACGACAACGCCGCAGGATGTACTTCGTGCAGATCTCAGAGAGTAAGAATGCCCCTACGACCGCACCGACGTATTTAATAAGGTTGGTAAAATCCATCGTCCCGCAAATTGACCCAGGTCAACTCTAGTCCATTTCAAACAAGAGTTCGAGAGGAGAACGCAGAGCGAATTAGCAAAGATAACTGTTCGAGAATACTCGGCTAGCAGCCCCTGCCGTAGCACCATCCAAGGGGGCATCCACCAAATAGGTACATACTCACGGCCATTAAGTTAAGGGGTTTCGTGGGTGTAAGAGTCGAGTTAAGAGAGTAAGAAGACGTATAGTTTTTGTTGGAGAGGGAATGAACGACGGCAAAAAAAATACGGATTACTTTAAAAGAATTCATTTTTTTGACCGAATCTGAAGAGTTTCTGAACAAACATAAGAAGAGAACGGAGAACTTTACTCGTCATCGTAAGCTTCCGTTTTCAGCGGTTCTGACGCTGATCCTTTGAAAGAGCGTAAAATCGTTACAGCTTATTCTGAACGAATGGTGCCGCGGACTGGACAAATCGATTAGTGCGAGCGCTTTGAGCCAGGCACGGCAGAAATTCTCACATACGGCATTTCTCGAGCTCCTTGAACGATGTGTTGTGCAACCGATGTACGGAGATGGGGAGTATGAGCGATACAGGGGATATCGACTTCTCGCCATAGACGGCACAACGCTTCGTCTCCCGACGAATAAAGTGCTGATTGAAGAGTTTGGAACTACCCGATATATGAACGGGCGTCAGAAGGTCGCCTGCGACAATGTTGAGTCGAAAGCCTCAGTGCTTTATGACGTTCTGAACGAGATTCCACTTGCTGGCAGCCTTCATCGAGCACGAGCGAATGATATCCGAGCAGCAAAAGAACATATCTCCCTTGTGGGGAAAGGGGATATCGTGATGGCAGATAGAGGGTACTGCTCGTATGCTTTTTTTGCTAATATTCAGGCTCAAAGTGGTGATTTTATAGTCCGACTGAGGGACAAAACCTACCAGGAGTTTCACTCGCTTTTTACCGATAAGACTCAGAAAGAGGCATTCATCAAAGTGCCTTGTCCTGACCATTTTCGGAGCGAACCTGGGATTCCTTCTTGCCTATCACTTCGGCTCATTCGGGTAGAGTTGCCTGATGGCGAAGTTGAAGTACTTGCTACCTCGCTCCTCAATAAAAGGAAATTTCCGCTAAAGGATTTTAAGAAGCTTTATTACCAACGGTGGAGAATCGAGACATATTTTCAGACGATTAAGAGTCGCCTTACTTTGGATAACTTCACAGGAAGAACGGTAGAAGCTATCAAGCAGGACTTCTTCTCCACGCTATTCATCAGTGGTCTCGAAACAATTCTCACAGCCGACACAAATGAGGAACTTGCTCAGAAAGCCAATCTGCATGAGCAAAAAGTCAATAAAGCAATTTCCTTTCATGCCATTAAGGACCAAATCCTCTTGCTTATGTTTGATCCACCTGAGGACTTTGAGGAACGAGTGAAAAAACTCTTTCTTATCAATCCTACACTGCAGCGACCATATAGAGAGAAGAATCGCGAACGCCTATCCATGAAAAGCAATGCTCGAAGTCTTCACTTCCAAAAGTTTGCTCGGAAGTTCGTCTTTTGAAGGGGTTAAATGCTTAACTTAATGGCCGTGGGTACATACTAACGTTTAACCGTAACGTTTAGCCGTTTAACCCGCCCCCTTGAAACCATGAGCTGCGATTTCAAGTTCTTAGCGAATAGTAATTCCAGAATGGCAACAAAGTGTAATTGTGTGATATTTTCAAAACATGAAACCAGTAACCAAAGAAGACATTAAGCGAGAGGTAGATACGCTCCCCGAGACGGTACTTAATCGCTTGTATAAGTTCATCAGCACACTAAAAGGAAGGAAGTCAAAAAGAGAGCCTCTTCCCACATATGACTTTAAGGGAAGGTTTGACCAGGTAGATATTCGCTCGAAAGCCTATGAGTAGAATTCTGCTCGACACCAATATTCTGATCTATGCCTTAGATCAGAGTTCCACGTATTATCACTGGTCAAGAAAGTTCTTCACGGATGAGCAGTATGAATGTTTCACAACAAGTAAAAATCTCTCCGAATTCATAGCCGTTACTACCCGAGGCGAAGAACCTCTTTTGTCCACTGCAGATGCACTTGAAATGATAAGATACTTCCGGACAAATTGTCTGTCCTATTTCCGGATCCGGTTTCCACAGATCTCTACATTGAAATGTGTGCTAGGTACCAGATCAAGGGTTTGCCAGTTCACGACTTCGAAATTGCAGCCATTAGCCTGAGCAATCAAATAAACAAACTCGTTACCGTAAACCGCAAAGACTTCAATAAAATTGAAGAACTACAGATCATCACACCGGATTAAACAAGGCCACCGCTTGGGCTTCAGCCTTAGGCCTCGCGGTACATACTAACTTTCGATCCAGGCCATCAGGCACCTCAAAAACCACAACAAAGAGCGCCAGCCTCTCATCCGGCACCCGAACATCTGGATGAAAGCCTTCCGCGTCAGAGAGCAAGATGTTTCAACGATAAACGATCGGATCCTCAAGAAGCTAAGAAGAAGAGAAGCCCTTGCCGCGACACTCAGAAGACTAAGCAGAAAACCACTCATGGGTCGGGTGAAGCTAAAATCTCAACCCATTCTCAAACCCCACGACCCCAAAAAGAAGGGCCGAAAAATCTTCTTCCTAACCTCCTGCAGAGAGCTCGCACTACAATTTCTTGAAAACCTGGAAGAGTTCTGCCACCACCGCACCGAATGCCACCAGGAGTGCCGATACTAGCCGCCAATTAAAATGGCCGGTTGTGTCTGTCAAAAGCTGACCGCTTTTGGCTGCTTCTAGCGGCTAGTATGTGTTGTCCCTCCGGGGGACTTCCGGCAAATTCGTTTGTCTCCAGCATAAAAGGAAACTTCCTCGTCAAATATCCCCCCGGCGCCTTCAAACCCCCACTCCCCCCGAACATGAACATCCTCCCGTTCACCTAGGCCCGCCAGAACCGTAGCCACACTCACTTCATCCACCCCCGAATCCACTCGGCGACCCAGAGCCTCATCCAAAATCCAAAAACTTGGGCATCCGGGCCACCTTCCTCGACTGACCGGGCTCAAGAACGCCCGACTTGGGGACCAAAACTGCCGAAATTAG
>JAGRAT010000169.1 GCA_020434495.1 Bdellovibrionales bacterium
GCCAGAACCCCAACAAGCATGCCCACCACTCCCCAAAGAAGGGTAGCGACTACAAACTTGCGCACAATTGCATCATCGTAGGTAAAGGTCTCAGTGTCTTGAGTGGACATTGTTGAATCCCTGAATAAAGTATTAAGGACTTTAAAGTCTTTTATGCCACACTAACTCTATCGGAGCTATTTGTGAATACTTTCGCTGTTTTTTGTGTTTGTACGGGATGACCTGACATCCTGCTCGTCATCAAATAACATGCGTCTAGAGGGAGTGTCGAGATCTTCAAATTGCCCAGATTTTGCAGACCAGAGAAACGCCAGCAGGGCGACGATAGCAAGAAGAAGGGAGGCAGGGAGGAGAATGAAGATAATGTCCATACAGCCTCGAGTATCGGAGAGCCGATTGCTAGATGCAACGTCTGCGCTCAGGTTAAGATGAGCTGAAGTACAAAGAATTCTCTTCCTTAGCGCCAAAAATAGTTGATCCTGTTGGTGAAGCAATTGGAGGTAGTGGATGCTTAATGACCTAGGCCACCCGTCTGGCCGAGAAAATGGAGCAAGAACCGCCGGCGATAAAACAACGGTTAGTGAATCCTCACTGCAAGTACACCTGGCACGTTTAAGCGAGAGGATGAGGGAGCTAGCGGATGAGATGAACCCGGTCCTACGGGATGTCTCTGGTAATCCAGAAAAGCTTCAAGTGGAAGTGAAATCAGATGGAAGCGTCGTTACCCAGTGGGACCGGAAAATGGAAGGGCTCATTGAAAAGATTGTACTAGAGAGTTTGCCGCCATCACCAGTGACCGAATTTCTTGGAGAGGAAGGGGAGGAGTTGTCCCCTAAACCGCTTGAACGTTTCGCTTCGGTTGAACTCATACCAGTTTGTGATCCGATTGATGGCACCAAGCGCTTCATTCGCGGAGATGACGGATATTCGAGTGCTTTAGGAATTTACCAAGCAACAGAAAAGGGGCTCGCCCCGGTGTTCGGAAGTATCCACCTTCCAAAAGAGAACGTGCTCATTATGTCGGAAGGAGATGATGCTGTTGAGTACGATCTTTCAACCGGAGAACGGCTCACCCTAAGCAGGCCAGACCCGGTCAGGGAGGGTGGTGAAATCTACTTGGCTGTTGGAGATTCAAAGCGCCACTACCTCTCGGATTCGGTCGGAAAAGATGATTTGGTAACTATTCTGAACCGGGATGCGTCTATTCCGAATATGGTGGCATTGCTTCGTGGGGAGATTGATGGAGCAATCATTAGAGGATGTTTTTGGGATGTTGCCGCTCCGCTCGCTATTGGGGAAAAGCACGGATTCCGAGCATATTCGCTAAAGGATGGGAGTTTAAAAGAGGGATTCGATTTTGCGGACTTTAGCACGGAGGTCCCTCATAATCGCTTTAGACTTCGGGAGCCTCTATTTGTCTGTCACGAAAATGATATCGATCGAATGAGACCTCTGCTCGCAAACATCAATTAGGGCCTACTCGAAAGAAGTAGTTTCCCTCCTAGTAAATGGGCGAGAACCGGCAGCAATTCCAATCACGGTGAATGAGCTTATCGGCATGAGGATGGCGGCCAATAGAGGGGTAATTCCTCCACATACTGCAATAGTTCCGATTGCTACGTTGTAGAAGAGAGAGAACGCATAACTTGAGCGCAAGACAAAAACGGTCCGCTTCGATGCGGAGAGGAAAGAGAGGAGATCCGTAAGCTCCCCGGATTTGATATAAACATCAGCCACAGAGAGGAGCTGCTCGGCTCCCCCGCGTAGCCCAATGCCAACAGTAGCAGCATGAAAAGCCGGAGCATCGTTTGCCCCGTCTCCAATCATTACTGTAATGCCTGGAGTTGATGCTACTTCGTTTGATTTGTCTTCAGGTGAGAGATCTCCCCTGAGATGATTCTCTGGAAGACCAAGCTCCCCCCCGATGCTCTTTACCGCCGCCTCGTCATCACCGGAGAGTATGGAGAGCTTTTCCCCTAACGATTGTACGAGTTGGATGGCTCCATCTTTGAGTTGCTCTTTGAAGTTAAAGGCGAGGAGGGTGTTCTTGTGGCAGAAGAAGACCGTTCCGTAATCACTCGAATACTGAGAAAGTGCCTCTTGAGAAGTTGGGGAGTGATCAAGGATGAAAGAGTGATGTCCTATTACAACTTCTGTCCCATCGAACAAAGTTCCGGAAATGCCAAGCCGTTCAGTTTTGATTGTAGAGAACTCTCTTTTGCTCGGCGTATTCGTGAAGCTCCTACGAAAGGTGTCTGCTATTGGGTGAAAGTTTCTCTCTTCAAGGGCGAGAATTATGGATCGTTCGTCCTCGCGGATGTCGCTACAATCCCTCCAGCTTCCATCCTTCCATCTTCTTGTAGAGAAAGTTCTGCCCTCGGCACTTGTAAGTGTCCCTGTTTTATCAATAAAGAAATGCTTTGCTCTTGCGGTAAGTTCAAAGCTGTTTGGCTCAGAAACAAACACACCACTTTGAATTCCATCAACTACTGCCTTTGACAGGAGGAGTGGGGTTGCGAGTCCAAGTGCGCACGGACAGGTAACGATAAGGAAGGAGAGGGTGACCTCTGCCGCAGTAAAAAGGTCTGTTGTAAGTGTCCAATAGAGGAAGGTGACGCTGGCAACGAGAAGAACGGTAGTGACGAACCATTGGGCGATGAGTTCGATGCTTTTTGAGGGCCCTGTGGTAACTGAAGAAAAAGCGCTCTGTTTCGAAGCGGAAAAGTAAGAGTGAATTCTCGAATCTTTTGGAGCGCGCTCGACGACAAGTTCGATCTCTCCCCCGAGGTTCTTCGAACCGGCATATATCAGTTCCCCTCGGTGTGCATCAATCGGCCGAGATTCCCCAGTGAGTACACTCTTATCAATAGTGGCCTCTTGGGAGACAAGGCTTGCGTCGCACGCAACACGCTCGTTTGGAGCTATGAGTATGTGATCTCCAGGTTGCAGCGCCTCCCGATACAGCTCTATCGTTTTTCCGTCGCTAAGTTTGGTTACTGTTTGCGGTAAGAACCCACGCAGCTGAGAGCGGAGATCTGAAATCTTCTTCAAAGAATAGCGTTGAATGCTTCTTGCAGCGAGCATAAGAAAAACAAGGATAGCGATGGAGTCGAAATAGATGGCGTCACTTCCCCGAAAGGCGGAAAGGCAGCTCAATAGGTATCCACCAATGATTCCAATACTAATCGGGAGATCCACGTGTGCCCGCTTTGCTCGAAGACCTTGAATGGCAGCGCGGTAGAATGGTTGAGCGCTGTAGAGTAGAACGGGCAAGCAGATTACGGCACTCAAGCCGATAAAGAATAATTTAAAGCGGGACTCAATCCCGCTAAAGGATCCCTCGTAAAGGGAAACCGCTATCATCATGCAGTTTCCAGCGGAGACTCCTGCGACCCCCAAGCGATACAGGAGTTGCAGAGATTCCTTGCGGTACTCTTCCTCGAAGGCGTTCTCTTCGAGAGCTCGTGGTGTATAGCCAATGGAGGATATCGCTTGTGCTACTTCGGAAAGCTTTGCCGATGTTTTAAACTGAACGGTGAGTTTTGATGTCGAATAGTTCAGGCGGGCGCTGTGCACCGCACTATTTAAGATTGGGAGCTTCTCCAGCAGCCAAATGCAGGCAGTGCAGTGAACGCCTTCAATGAAAAACGAGACTTCCGATAGATCTGCACTGATGACGCGTACGAAGGCGTCATGAAAAGTCGGATCATCAAAATAGCTGAAGGCAGTTGACCCTTCTTTCGGAGGCCGAGCGAGCTTCTTTTCTTCTTCGCTTCGTAGTTGATAAAACTTTTCAAGATCGCATTCCTGCAAAAATGCATAGACGGTTGCGCATCCAGCACAACAAAATGACCCATGAGTTCCCCCTTCAGGAAGAGATGTGCCACAATGTCGGCAGATACTCTCTGAGCTATCTTGAAGTGATACGTTTCCGGTGCTCATGGCTATTGCAACTGACTTTCCATCGATTTCACTAGTCGCCCTCTTTACCGCGAGTTTGCTCGGTGGTGCACACTGTGTCGGAATGTGCGGAGGGATTGTACTCCTCTATTCCCAATCCAACGAGCAACGGTTAAAGAGTCATGCAGCTTACAATGTCGGGCGTCTGAATAGCTATCTCCTCCTTGGAGCGCTCGCTGGATTCCTTGGGAAGTCCTTGAACCTCGCTTCTTCGGCCGCCGGTATTGGGCGTTGGGCGAGTGTTGTCTTTGGTGCATTTCTTATTGTTTGGGGTGTCTTTATCCTCATTAATCGACGGAACCCGGAAGTGCCGTTGCCCGGAGGTGGACGAATTCGAGAACTCTACAAGTTGCTTGGCAGTGATACCGGATTTCTTCCTAACCCAGTCCGAGCCTACGTTCTCGGTTTGTTATCAACCTTGTTACCGTGTGGGTGGTTGTACTCGTTTGCTGCAATTGCGGCCGCAAGTGGTGGAGTGATATCAGGGATGGTCGTCATGTTAGCCTTTTGGTTGGGAACCCTTCCGTATATGGTTTCCGTCGGGGTTGCTTCTCAAGCTCTACTCGGTCCGTTTAAGCGTCACCTCCCCGTGATTACGGGCTTGTTGGTGTGTGTGGCTGGAATTTTTAGTGTGGGAATGCACTTTCGAGCTTTTGATTCGGTCGCGGTGCTCGGTGAGGTGGATATGGTGAGTGAGGCGCATTGTCACTAACCTTTCGGGCATTCCACATGAGAATTTTGGGGATAGTATTCGCAGAATAAGGTCTTGTTGGATTCACTTTCATTCGGATTAAATCCAGCTTCTATCCATTGATCAGCTGACAAATAGTTTGAGAACTGTTGGAAGTATGTTTCACCCAATGGCTGATCATTTTCCAGTATCTGATGAATGAATGAGGCCATATCCTGAGAGGTTAAAGATCCATCGCAGTTTAAATCGCACTCCGGTGTGTATGATCCATTTCCAGCAAAGTGATCGACGCAAGCTTTTAATCCTCCCGCGTCGTTGTCGGTAATTTCAGTGGGGTTTCCGATAAATGCCCCATCTTCTGGTGCAATGTCGAACGCGCTTGGCCCTCCGATCTGGCAGAATGTTCCAGCACTCTTTTGGCCCACATCGGAAACGGTATTGGATAAGATGAGAGCCAGGGATAACGACGCACCGATCACCACATACTCAATCATTGTGGCTCCGGATTGCTTTTCCAGGGTGCGCTTCCTCATACCCAAACTGTATCGTTCAATTTTGAACAGACGTTTAGAGACTGGAGTTCAGTTTATTCTTAATGGCTCAAAATTCCCCAAAAATTATCAGCCGATGATAAGAGTATTTCGCAAAGGTACTGAAGGGTTCTTCTATAGCAATCCTTAAAAGCAATGCCACTTCGTGCCGCTTTTTTTAGGCGAACACTCTAGGTAGGTAGAGTCGTCACCCGAGTGTCACGAAGGAATTGCAGCAGGTTCTTTCTCGTCTCTCCGTATTTCTTGTGGAATGAACATGGACTGTTTGGATTACAGGGTGCATTTCTGAGAACGCATTCCTGCTTTACAACAGGGTCCTTCATTGCTTCGCAGAGATCGTATATTGAGAGCTTCTTCGCTTTATCGCTAAGCCGAATGCCACCACCTGCTCCACGCTTGCTCTCCAGAATGCCAAGCCACGAGAGCTCCTTAACGAGTTTGGAGAGATAAGGGGAGGGAGTTTCCGTTGATTTTGCAATCTCGCTAACGGAGTGAAATGACTTTCCGTCCTGACGGGCAAGATACTGTAAGATAACCAATGCGTGTTTAGAGGCACTTGATAACATTTTTCAACTCTATACTTGAGTTTAAGACCTTTTTGTACGATATTGCAAAAAAGACTTTCAAGTCCTTTATTTAAGGAGCGATAAAATGATGCAACTCGCTAAAATTACAAGGTTTATTTTCTGCGCTGGGCTACTGGCGGTTTTCGTCCCGCAGGTTCAGGCGGATGAGCTTTCTCAGATGATCTCACCGCTTTCTCATCCGACAAACTTTGAGGATCCGAGAATCATCTCAGAGCTCAGGCCGATTTATGCCTACCATGAGATCGATAATGATTTTGTTACCGCTGGTGGCGATGTGCAGCTCTACGCCCTCCAAGCAAGATTCGCCCTCTCTGATGATTTGGCGTTTATCGCAACTAAGGATGGATACATAGATTTTAATCCAGATGCGAACGTTCCAAAGGATGAAGGATTTGCGGATATCGCCCTCGGTTTCAAGTATGCGCTACACCAAGATAGAGAGCTCGGAGAGATTCTCACTGCTGGACTCCGCTATGAAATCCCGCTTGGTGATGAAGATGTGTTCCAAGGTGAAGGGGATGGAGAGATAAATCCATTCTTAAGTGGCGCTATCGCCCTAGGCAATTTTAACGTGATGGCTGGTACTGGATTTCGACTTCGATTGGATCAAGATGACAGCTCATTCTATGACTTTGACGTTCAAGTGAACTATGAAGTTGGGAACTTCTATCCTCTGGTAGAGTTCGGATTAGTTCACGTGCTTTCTGCTGGAAATAGACTTCCGATAAAAGCAGAGGGACAAGATCTCTTTAACTTTGGTTCTTCACAGTCTGATGGAGAAACTATTGTCACCACAACAGTGGGCGGTCGTTATAGAATCACCGAAGACATCGACATTGGTGCTGGATACCAATTCCCACTTACTTCAGGGGTCGGATCCTCAATCATTGATTATCGGGTTTATGCAGACATGATCTTTCGCTTCGATATTTAGTTCGTAGCCTTCTGAAGAGCTTCGAGTTCATAGGCCTATGAATTCGAAGCTCTGTTGGTCGTCGCACCCTCCCCACCCACATATTTTTTCATCTAGGATGAAAATTTCAGGTAACGCTCCGAGATTTTCGTAGCATACCCCTATTGATGTTTCTGGGTTTTATGTGGATTAGCACCGTTCGGTGCAAACTAGTGGTTTTTTCTCTCACCACACTCGTTTTCGGCCTCTCCGTACAGGCCTTCGCCCAGGGATGTGATCCGGTAGCCTCAGTTGGAATCTCCGTTAAAGAAATTGAAACAAGGGCAATTGCTTCAGCCAGTCTTGATAATGGTCGAGTCGCTGTCCAGGATACTAACGGCGCGATCCACCTGTATGGTGTCGGTAATGATGGCACTCTCTCCGAGGTCGGGGCCTT
>JAGRAT010000170.1 GCA_020434495.1 Bdellovibrionales bacterium
ACTCTTTTTTTTTATTAAGATTCTTGTTCGAGGCATCCTGCTTTGGAACCCGTGGTAACTTTGAGGAGGGGGCTACTCGGCTCAAGCACCACGTCGCTCATTGATCATAGCTGGATTAGGGTAGATGAAAATAACACTTCGATCTCTCGTTGATGAGTTTTCACAGATCATCAACGAGGGATCGATAGACCCTTTTCTCGTTAAGGTTTCTCATTTGTCCTCAAAAGAGAACTTGTAGGAGATCCCGTGTCATTCGTAACTCCATGAGGTAGCAGACTCAAGGTGAAAGAAAGAGTTTTCAATTTTAGAGCGCTTCTCGAAAGTTATTGCCGCGAAGCGGTGATAACTTTTAGCTCTCACTTTGAGCCTGCTACCGCAGGTCACGAATGTCCCAAGCAATGAGCACTCAACTCTGAGAGTTTACCGCTTGCGTGAAGAACCCCCGTCACCGATCACTGGACAAGATCGATGACTGTTCCGTTTCGGAATCCCCAACAGATGTCAGAAAAGAAGTTGGCGTACTGGCTTACGCCCCTGGTCAGAACTTCGGTCGAGATCACCACCACCAATGACGACGGAGAGCTGCGCTCCCTGATCGTCTGCGACTTCCACAACACCCGGTACCTCGAAACGTGGGTCTCCGGTGTTCGCATCGTCGCCTACCTGAACCCCGCGAACCCGGAGCAGTCCTTCGTGGCCATCGCGCTCGAGGACCTCAATACGATGGAACAGCAGCTGGCGGAAGACCTCCTCAGCTGGTCCATCGCGAACATCGGACAGACGCCCGAAGTTCTCCGCGCGTTCACGAACTTCCAGACCATGCGCGAAGCTGGTCTTCCGGAGGTGTGCCGCGAGGAGGATGACTTCGAACCGCTCACCGTCATGGACTTCCAGCGTACCGGAAAGAGGATCGTCAGCGTCATCCACGACGAGGGCGGCATCTTCTCCTTCCACCTGGAAGACGGCGAGGTGACGATGATCCGTGAGGAGCAGTTCGCCCACCTCGACGATCTCGTTCTGCAGTGGTTCGCCGAGGAGACCCCCTTCGGACGAGTCTTCCACTCGGTGGACTGCATCGACATCCCGGACGAACCCATCCCCTCCGTGACCATCGTCATCTTCGGCTTCGGATCTCCTCCGTCCGGTGATGACTTCGGTCAGGACTTCGGTGCTGGGTTCTTCGGAAGTCGAGTCGGTCGATTTGGCGACTGAGTACTGCTCCCCACCACGGAGAAGTACTGACAGGACAACATCACCACAGCTTCGGCTATGGTGATTGGGAGGGGAAGTGACTCCGGGTGGTGATCACTTCCCCTTCCCTTTAACTCTCATTCTTCATTTCTCACTACTTCTCAAACAGACAAACCAGTTCTTTTCCCGTTCGTACCCATAACGGTTTCACCTGAAAAGCGAGTCTTCGATCCTTTCCCTTCTTCCTTAAACAAGAATGCGCCCGCTATCAAACGGTAATAAGCGAATCACTAAGCGGCGGACGAAGAAGCAATCCCCGTGCCTCAAGCGCTGTCCGTGCAAGTTGTGGATGAGATTCACGGAGGCGCGATAGTTGGTGCAAGTGATCGGCTGTTTGGGTAATCAAACGCGCCGCGTCTCCCTCTGCTACCCCACCGAGCTTTAAGAGCGAAGCGAAACTTGACCAATCTTCAGCATGAAGCCAGGTGTGCACAGTAAGCGCACCATCTGGAACTACCTCAATCTCTGATGCCGTTGTTGGGCCGTGATAGTTGTCTTGAACACGTTGAACGACGACTTCGAGTTCTGAGAAGAGCTCCTTCCCGAGCGGGTTTGGCGCGAGCGAAAAGTAGGTACGGTGAGCATCTCCGGCAATAGACCCCACTAAGGCTGCCAATTGGTCTTCAGAGAGTTCAAAAAACAACCCTGCTTCAATCGCTTCCGCAAGATGAAGGACCAAACTCGTGCAGAGCTCAGCAGCCCAAAGCCCTTTCTCCGTTAATCCCCGCTCATCCAAGTGCCCAAGGGCTCGCAAACCTTTAAGAGAGAGCTCAAGCTGGATCTCCTGCTGTAGCTCAAGTCGTTCAGCATCCCGAATCTTTCGGCGAATACGCTTTTCGGCCTTCTTTGCTTCCTTCGGAGGGAGCTCGTTTGATTGCAAAGAGCGTTGCACTGCTTCGGCTTCAAGTCGGACCGCCTTCGCTTCCCGCTTGTCGTAAAAGCTAGCAAGACTTCGCTCTACTGTATAACGGAGATCATCTACACTGCGAAATTTGAGCAAGTTAAGCACGGTAGCAGGAGCAGCAAAATATGCGGAACGAAGCGGATCTGGCGGCTTGTGAGACAGCTCATGAACCACTCGTGCATCACAAAACTGCCCCGGAGCAACAAGACAAACCCCAACCGCATCCTTCCCTCGCCGACCAGCTCTTCCAGCCATTTGCTGGAATTCCGAAGGAGAAAAGTTCACAAACCCATCATTACCCCTTCTGCTGTGTGCGGTAACGATGACTGAGCGTGCTGGGAAGTCGACCCCGGCAGCAACGGTGCCTGTTGCAACCATGAGGCGCAGCAGCCCCCGTGACATAAGCTCCTCCAGCAAGAGTCTCCACTGCAACAACTGTCCAGCGTGGTGAGCTCCAGAGGCAGTATTTAAGAGAGCTGGGTAATGCGGATGTTCCTCAATAATGCTTCGATCTATGCCGTACTTTGCAATTACCCCATCAACTTCATCTGAGATACGCCGCTGCCAATCTCCCGGCACCAATCCCACTTTGGAGGTATTCAGCCGCTCAATATCTTCATCACATTGCTTTCGTGCTGAACGAAAGAGAATTGCGGGGAGCAACTCGTCGGCCTGCAATTCAGCAAGGATCTGCGTTACCGGAGTGCCGCGAAAAAAACTAAATCTGTTATCTACGCCTGCCACTTCCCCCGCCTCTTCTTCCTCCGCTGTTCTTACGGCCTGACCATTTTCGGTCATCGCGCTGATCTTTTTTCTTATTGGAGTAAAAATCCCGGACTTCGCGCAGAAGTCGTTGCTTGTCGTCCTCTAATGGGATCACCCCCAGCTGAGGGTGGAGGAATCCAAACCGAAGCTCGACTGGTCGCTTCTCCTCCACGATCACCTCACATTCCTTCCCTCGTACGGTGAGCAGCCACTCCGCTATCTCATACGGATTAGAGATTGAAGCCGAGAGCATGAGCAGGGTCGCATCTTTCGGGGTGAGGATAATACTCTCCTCCCAAACAGCTCCACGCTGAGGGTCAGCGATAAAGTGAACCTCATCAAGCACGACAAGCGAATATCTGTCTTGTACATGATAAAGCTCATTACGGTAGATCTCCGTAGTCGCAATGACCACGTCTGCATCGGTCTCAATCTTTCGGTCCCCAGTGAGAAGACCGACCTTATGCTTCGGCTCAAAGATATTTCTTAATTCGTTGAACTTCGTGTTCGAGAGCGCTTTCAAAGGAGTGGTGTAAACAGCACGAAGCCCCATGCTGAGCGTCGTTCGAATACTTTCGATAGCAATGTAGGTCTTTCCGGAACCGGTAGGAGCAACTACTAGGGTATCCTTGCTCTGACTGATATTTGAAATGGCGAGCTGTTGAAACGGATCAGCTTTAAATTCCTGCTTTTCCGGAACACCAATACCACTAAGAAATTTCTCGCGGGCCTCAATAATAAACTTATTTCTCATCTGTGTTTTTATCTACTGCCCACGATTTTCTTTCCCCAACACAACGCCCCATCAGGCAACGTCCTGGAGATCATATCTACACCGCACAAACTGTTGCACATAATCAGGAGCGGTACTACGAAGCTCCTCTACCGTACCATCAAAAACAACTTTTCCATCAAACAGGGCTATGATTCTCGAACATACCGGAATCAACCTACGCAAGTCATGACTCACGAGAATCATACTCGTATTGAAAGTGCTGTGCAGCTCTTCAATGAGCTTCATAATAACACTACTTGCCACGGGATCGAGCCCAGAGGTCGGATCATCCAATAACGCTATTTCAGGCTCATTCACGAGGGCGCGAGCGAGAGATACCCGTCTCCGCATCCCTCCACTTAGCTGAGCCGGAAATTTGTGGCTATGACTCGACAACCCCACCTTATCAAGGATTGCGCCTACCTTTTTACAAACAGTTTTCCGAACACGAAAAGAGAGACTTGAGCAAGGGACTCTCCCGCCTACGAGGGGGAAAGCAACGTTATCAAGCACACTAACGGAATCAAACAATGCCCCCTCTTGGAACATAAAACTTACCTCCTCCCCGTCAGAGAGGAAAGTTGAGATCTCACCGCTCGTTGGAGGGATAACCCGAGATAGAGTCTTTAGGAGAACACTCTTCCCACTGCCCGACGGTCCGATAAGGCCGACGATTTCTTTATCGTGCAAAGTAAGATCAACACCACAAAGGACATCAGCGCCATTAAAAGACTGGTGAACTCCCTTTGCTGTGAGAACAATGTCTTTAGAACCCATATCTTTAGAACTCTCGGAGGAACTCACTCGATTCTCCACCTTTTCCACTCGTCTCTGAAATTACGCCCCAAAGACATATCACTATCGAAATACAAAGTTATCTAAGCACTCTCTGACCTCACGGGAAAGGTCTTCCACTGTAAACGGCTTATGGATAAATCGGGTATATGGCTGCCGCAAAACCCGATCGATAGCCCCCTCTTCGCTATATCCACTCATTATGAGAGCTGGGAGCTTTGGGCGATGAGTCCGAAAGTCAAAGAAGAGCTCCTCCCCTGAGAGATGAGGCATTAACATATCAAGCACCACGAGATCGTAATGCACCGCACTCGCTTTTAGAATATTTCGAGCTTCTCGCGGATCTGAGAGCTCCTCAACCTCATACCCAAGGTGCCGCAAACTCATCGCTACGACACTCCGCACCGCCTCTTCATCGTCAACAACGAGTACCCGTTCGTCACCTCGTGGTAGCTCTTTCTCCCCTTTCCGTTCCTGGTTCGGAACATGGTCATCCATCTCACCGATTCGACGCAGGAAAACTCGAATCGAAGTTCCCACGCCCGGGCTACTCTCTATTTGCAGTGCGCCTTCAAAGGTTTCAAGAATAGAGGCAACCGTCGCAAGCCCCAGTCCGGTTCCCTGATCTCCCTTGGTAGAAAAGTACGGCTCGAGCGCCCGACGCTTTACCTGCTCACTCATACCGACACCGTTGTCCTCCACTTCCAGGAGCACATATCGATCGGCGGCACTGTTACGCAGCGCGGGCGGTAAATCAGACCGAGTGACATTCGAGTGTACCCGAACATCGACTATTCCCCCGTGATCCACAGCATCACGAGCGTTTATCACGAGGTTAACAAGGATCTGTGCGATCTTCCCCTCGGAACCAACCACCACCTGCGGCTCCTCAGGAAGCTCCAAACGGAGCTCAATTGCCGAGGTGAGCGCACCCCGAAGAAGTGGTGCCGTACTTGAGACGAGATCCACCAGATCGACAGTTGGATTCTCCTCTTCAAGATCGAACTTTGAGAAATCAAGGATCTGCTTTGTGAGAGTCGAAGCCTTCTTGGCACCACCCGTAATAGCTTCCAAACTTTCGCTGTGGGGCCCTTCGGCAGGGAGAACAGCTTGCAGAAAAGTTATGTGCCCCAAAATTCCTGCGAGGATATTATTGAAATCATGAGCAACCCCTCCGGCTAAGAGGCCTAAGGTCTGCAAGCGCTGCTGATGGAAGAACCGAGTAGCTTCATCAGAGGAGACGAACGAGAGGAGATAGAGATCGTTCGTAATCAGCTGACACTTTACCTCTACTTCACGAGTCTCACCCCGCATCAGGAGCTCAATCGTGAACTCGGTTTGGGAGAGGCGAATCTTCTTGTATTCAGGCCATACCTCGTCGAGGATCTTTGAGGGACTCTCTGGAGCGCCTCCCGAACGAGTTTCACCATCTTCAGGATGGAAGGTAGTTTGGAACCCCTGCGAAATCGCCAAACAACGATGAGTTCGATCGAGCAATACGAGGGGCTCCTGAAGCTCCCAAAGCAGCTTCGTTAAGACCCCATTCAAATTCCCCAACTCATGATTCGCAACCATCTTGCAACCATTTCTCCGAATCCGCGGCACCCCACGCCGGGAAACAGAGTAACAAAACCCCGTTCTTTGACCACCCTAAATATTATAAATCATTAATCTTCCTAGCGAAGGGAAGATTTATGAGGGGATGATAGAAGATTCTTTGCTCCCAAGCGGAACCATTTCGCCGTTCGGTGAATCTCAATGTAGCAGAGGCCTAAGACGTTTTGGGTCCAGGTTTTATTTGGTTTGCATGCTGGTGGCTTCGGCTTTCCCATGAAGGAGTATGAAGTATGAGCAAGACGGAACGAGGAACGGTTAAGTGGTTTAATGATGCCAAGGGCTTCGGATTTATTAACCACACAAGCGGAAAAGACGTTTTTGTACACTACTCGGTGATTGAGTCAGAGGGATTCAAAACCCTGAAGGACGGTGAAGAGGTCGAATACGAAATCGGTGAAGGTCCTAAGGGATTGAATGCTTCACGGGTTGTTCGTTGCTCTCAACCAGCTACTGCAATTGATGCAAAACCAGCTACCGGTCTCGCAAGTCAGGTGGAAGTTATTCGCACCGAAGATGGGGCCGAGACCCGTGTTGCCGAGGTAAATCAAGACAACGTCGCCGCCGAGGTGAACGAGACTGAAATCCTCGTAGACAACGATCTCACCGAAGAATTCGGCTCTTCGCACTAGAGCGAAGGCTGAGACCGAGAATAAGACGAAGACAAGGGCATCCCTACGTACGATGTGAGCTCTGCATGTGCGACAGCGCATGCAAGAACACCCTCTCGCCAACCGAGCAGATTGAGCTACTGGCTAATCTAGCACTGAACTAATAAGCACGGGCTAATAAGCACTGGGCTAATAAGCACTGGGCTAATCTAGCACTGGGACTAATCGAGGTCTGGGAAAAAGAAACGGATTTCAATCGCCGCATTCTCCGCGCTATCTGAGCCGTGAACGGCATTAGCAGAGATACTATCAGCAAAATCAGCACGGATCGTTCCAGCTTCAGCTTCTTTTGGATTAGTCG
>JAGRAT010000171.1 GCA_020434495.1 Bdellovibrionales bacterium
CCTCCCGGCAACTTCAGTTGCCTTCGGTATCCTACTCGCACTCTTTCTGACCTTTCCATTTGTTGCCATCGGTGCGGAAAAGGGCGCTGAGCTTCAGCTCTACTCGGATGCCTCACAAGCTAAGCCTGGAGAGACTATTACAGTGGGAGCTTACTTCTCGATCTCCTCTAGTTGGCACATATTCTGGAAGGAGCCTGGAGAAGCTGGACTTCCAACCACAATTGATGTTTCTGCTCCTTCTGGATTCGAAGTTGGTGAGATTCAGTGGCCAGAGCCCGAGCGGTTCGAGCTGAGTGGCTCCGTAAGTAAGGGCTATTCAAAGGAAGTGATGCTCCTGGTGCCTGTACATATTGGGCACGATGTGTCGTTTGGAGCGAAAACGTTGGAGGTTCAGGTTAAGTGGTTGGATTGTGACGGTTCTCTCTGTATCCGTCAGAAAAAGAGCCTCCCTCTCACTATTGAGATCGGGAATGCGAGTGTGCCGACCCATCCCCAATTATTCTCATCTTGGCGCAAGAAAATATTGGATAGTTGAATGTTTTGTTGAACTTTAATCATCGAAGATGATATGATGCATTTAAAATACACTAGATTGTTCTCCTCCGTGCATTGTGAAGTCTGGAAATCGAGCTACAATTAAAAAGGAAGTTGTCCAAAAGTGCGTGGCCTTGATGTTGGCACCAGTCGCACGATTTTGTGTGCGAAATGGTTTTAAAATAAAAGAGTTCACAGAGTTATTGAAGAAGGCCTTGATAGATGCCGCAGTTTCTGAGCTGAAAGCGAGTCGGGAGCAGATATCGGTGAGCAAGATTCATGTGATGTCGGGTGTTCCTAGAGTCGAGGTAAAGCGAATCTATGTCAAAGGAGAAAGGAAGAGCTCGGAGGTGAACCTTTTGTCCCGAGTTTTGGCCAGGTGGCAGCAGGATAAGCGCTTTTTGACGAAATCTGGTAAACCTCGAGTCCTGACCCTTGAAGGGATGAGTAGTGAGTTCGTGAAATTGGTCACGTCTGTTTCTATTAGCCTTAACCCCTACACCGTGTTGTTTGAATTGGAGCGTATGGGCTTGGTGGAGAAAACAACCCATGGCGTAAAGCTGAAAGGAAGATCATATGTTACTTCCGATCATGGCGAAGGATTTCAGTTTTTAGCAGAGGACGTCGCCGATCTTATCGAAACCGTTCAAGAGAACCTTGATGGCAAGAATGCTACTCCGAATCATCATATTAAAACCGAGTTTAATAACATTCCTGCAGAGTACCTTCAGAGAATTCGAGAATGGTTCGATAAAGAGGGGGCAAGCTTTCATCAGCGCGCGAGGAATTTTCTGTCAAAGTTGGACCGTGATTCCAACACGAAGGTGAAGACAAAAAACAACAAGACTATCCGCGCGGCAATTGGAAGTTTCAGTAGAACTGAAGAGGTTGATTCATAAATAGGAAAAATGTGATGCGTTCTATACCGAAGGCAACTGAAGTTGCTGGGAGGTCCCCCGGAGGGACAACAGATACTGCCCGTAGAATCAGCCGAAAGCGATCAGCTTTCGACGTCGAGACCGGGAATTTCATTTGCGGGCAGTATAATTGGCGGTTTCCGAAATGTTACCTTCCTTGCACTCCACTTTTATGTGCCATAGCGCTAATTCTTTTATCTTTTGTAAGTTGTGCAGGAGGATCGCGTGGTACGGGTACCGTTCGGGTCGCAGGAGTTGTTGTATCGTCCCAGATGGCACCACTTTCTGGTGTTTTAGTAACGGATCTCAATACCGGTACTTCGGATATTTCTGATGATGCTGGGAACTATAGTGTAAGAGCAAGAGCAGAGGCAGGGGATATCCGACTCGGAGTCGATACTTCAAATTTTAGCGATACGGTACAGTTAAATCAGATAGCTGAGACCACGCGTTTAGTGAAGGTTGACCTTGTTGTTTTTGACGAAGATGAAAACATAGAGCCGGGAGAAATCTTCGAATCAGAAACAGATGATGAGGAGGAAGGTGAAGATAACGGTGCAAAAAGCTCCTCATCTGAGGAAAGCAATGAGCACGAATCTCCAACTCCCACCCTTTCCGGCGGTGGTGTGGGGAGTTCATCGCCTTCGGCATCTCCTGTAGCTTCTCCAACGAGCACAGGTACTCCAAGCCCAACTGTAAGTAGCACTCCAGCTCAAACCCCGGCACCATCCTCGACCCCACAAGAATCTCAAGAGGTGGAGCGAGAAGGGATTTTGTCAGCACTTAGTGAAACCTCATTAACCGTTTCAGGAGTTGTTTTTGAGATTACTTCGGAAACGACATTTCGCGATCGAGCTGGGCATGTAGTAGCACAGTCTCAGTTCTCTACTGGCGAGAGAGTGGAAGTGCGAGGGATTCAACTTTCACCGACAGCTCCTCCTCTCGCCCTGGTTGTCACTTCAAAAGAAGAGAGCTCTGGAGAACATGAGAACGGAGAAGATGTAGAGGCAGAGGGAGCCATTCAGGCTATCACTGCAAGCTCGATTACAGTTCGAGGTGTTCAGTTCTCGCTTACAAGCAGTACTACCTACCTTGATAAGAATGAGCACCATGTAACTCTTTCCCATTTTCAAGTGGATGATTCTGTACACGTAACAGGAGTCCGCTTGAATGGGGAAAACGTCGCAGAAAGAATTCTTGAAACTGACTGAGGGCAAGCCCTCGCGAGAAGGACATGTGTCGTGGGCTGAAGCTCTCTCGGCTTCAAAATTCTATTATGTAAGTTCAACTTCTTGTAAGAATTTTGTCAGGCATCGTTTCAGCGCGGATGGATTCTCAACCCCGATTATATGAGAAGCCTTTGGAATGACCTGGATTTGTGCTGATGGTGTTCGAGCAGCAAACTTTCGACAGCTTTCCGGAGTAGCTTCGTCGTGTTCGCCACATACATAAAGCACAGGGATTTTTACTGACGACAATGCGGGTCTTCGCTCGTACTTCTTGAGTGTTCCAACAACCGTAAACTCACTTGGGCCCCACATATAATTGTAGACCTCTTCTCCATGAGTGTTTGGAATGTTTCTTCTTGGACGAGTGACTCTACAGATATGCTTCTTTCCATAAGCGGAGACTGCATCCTTATACACTTTAGCATCAAAGGCAGATATCTCTTCGCAATACCGAATCACCTTCTGTGTTTTCTTTGGGAGCTTTTTGATGAGTCGCTTTGCGTCCGCTATCCAAAGGGAAGACGATAGGTATGGGGATTGTAAGGAGAGCGAGCGAACCTGACTCTTTCCGCACCTCAGATAGTACTCGAGCGCGAGTGTGGCTCCCCAAGAAGCCCCTCCAAGGTGAAATTCGTTCAAATTCCACTTCTCTACCAGAGTTCGAAGTTCCCAGACAAAGGTCGAAATTTTCATGTTGCTATTCTGAAGTGGGGTCGAGCGACCTCCGCCGATCTGGTCATAGAGAAACACCTGTCGTGTTTTTGAGAGGTCGAGCAATGCCTGGAGAGAATCATGGGTTCCTCCAGGGCCTCCGTGGCAGAACACGAGGGGCATTCCAGCTGAACGTTTTCCTCGGGAACAGAAATAAGTTGTTCCAAGTTTGTGAGTTATAAATGGCATGTCAGGTAACACATCATATCGGCCCCTTCCTGTACATTCCCCTTGAAAGGACTCGCCGTTCTCCATAAAGTCTTAGGGCGCAATATAGAAGGTATGTTAGATGTTTCAAAACCTACGCGATTTCTTCAAAGGCCAGAGCTCTCTCGAGATTACCAAAGATGGGATACTTGCTGATGAACATCTTCAGCTTGCTGTTGCTGCCGTCCTCTATGAAGTGATGACTGCGGATGACATGCCCCTCGCGGAAGAGGGTGAGAAGATTCATAAGCTCCTGATGAAGAAGTTTGGCCTCGATGATTCAAAGGCGGACATTCTTAGTCTCCTCGCAATGGAAACGAGCACTCGTGAACGTCTGCCAGAGTTTATAGCGGCTATTCGGG
Organism: Bdellovibrionales bacterium; assembly: GCA_020434495.1. GTDB lineage: Bacteria > Bdellovibrionota_C > UBA2361 > UBA2361 > RFPC01 > RFPC01. The sequence goes on from JAGRAT010000171.1 coordinate 3,961, forward strand.
AAAATTTTTCTGAAGACCAACGGAGAGAAGTTCTCCGACTGGCAAAGGAAGTTGCCTTGGTTGATGGAGAGATTGACCTTGGTGAAGCGGTCACTGCTGATGTGCTGGCGCATAAGCTAGGTCTAGATTGATTGAAATCATCTTCGTCCCGCGATGAAATCTGGCCGAAGCTGTGGCCACACCTGTAGCGCAGCATCTCTACTCCAAACAGACACGGCTTGTGAGCCACATCGTGTTAGAGTTTCTTGTACCACTAGCCCTCTTGTGTAAGCAGAGGTAAGAAAGAGGAAGTTCTTGGGAGGCTTTCCATTTGGCAGCATTAAAGCAAACGAAGAGCCGATGTGTTTGCGCCCAGGAAGGCTGTCGAGGATAGTTGCCGCGGGAAGCTTTCGAACCTTATCTGAGAGGTGTACCCACTCCCCATCGGTTTTAGCGAGGTAGATCTGCCTGCGCTTGTCACGTTTTAGCAGTTCTACGAGATGGAGCTCAGTCCAGCGAGCTGACAGACTTCCTGAAAATACCTCTTCGCTATCAATCAAGACGTGCAAAGGCGAGCTAAAAGCATTTGCAACAGCAGGGGCCTCCCTTACGAAGAGTTCGTTTGTCTTGGCGAATATTTTCTGATCAATTTTTCGAACGTCATCTCCAGGAACGTATGGGCGAAGTTCATCGTTCTCAACCTTGGCGGTTCGGCCCGCAAGAGTATCAAGTCTTCTCAGAACTTTCTTAAAGGAGCTCGTAAGAGCTGCGACGCAGTCTGGTTCGAGCTCTGTTGCGCTTGTGACGGATGTATAAGTTTTGAAACGAGGCTCTGTTGTTGGCTTCCAACGAAGAGCTTCTCTTAGTCGTTCGGGATCAAGTCGTCCTATTCCTCGAGAGCCCTTTGAGTCAAAGTTGACCAAATGTTCGCAAAATACCCGAAAATCTGTTTCTGAGATTTGTGCTCTCTCAAGGAAGCGTTTTCGCGCAACTCCATTCACCATAGCCGGTTGAAGATCCATCTGAATTTCATGAACCTGCTGGCAAATGTCAGAGTATTCTGTTTCTCGAAAGTCGAAGGTTTCAGGGGACTTGAGGCCCGGACGAAAAGATATCGCCGCTATGGCTCTATCTGTATAGGACGGGAAATATCCCTTCTCAATCAGGTCGCAAATGGGTTTGGTAAATCGCTCCCTTCTTGGAGGTATGACACCAACTGTTGCCGTTGCACATTCAAGGTGAAGAAAGGAGCCAACTCCATCTCTCGATCTTACGGCTTGCGATTCACGCCAAAGCGCTACGGCCTCCTCATAGTCAATGGTTACTAGTCTTCTTGGGGCAGTGCCGGGAATTGATAGCGGATGACTCCCTTTAAGACGCATAGCCACTTCCCCACAATAGACATCTACGTCATCTTGATTGAGAAGAAGTGCAGATTCATCGTATCGATGAGACTCAAAACAGTTTAGTGGCTCAGAGAGCTTATATTGCTTTAACAGCCTAAGAGTTAGCGCGACCTTGCCCCGATCTACTACCGGTAGGAATTGTACTGTCTCAAGAGCTACTCCTGAAGAAACGGAAAATGCTGTCTCTGTTCTGGTCATGACAACTAACTCTTGTAACGCTTCGTAGATATCTCGTGGACAGTCAAATGAGCGCCAGTTTTGAGCTGTCGCTGGTATTAATAGAGCGTCATGGGCAGGACGCATAGCACTTCTTGATTGATAGTCAACAAAAAGGGTGTTCGGGAGGTCAGGGAATCGGTGCGGTTCGCTTTCCAGTGTTGGAGTAACGGTGTCCCGAATAACCTCCTGATCTTTTGCGAATCGTCTCAAAGCTACTAACTTTTCCTCGAAGCTTGCTGCTCTGCTGAACTCTTCTGATAGTGCTGCTACTTTTCTCGCATCTAGTACCTCGGGTGCATAAGCGATGTCTTGATCTGAGCGGAGAGTCGGGTCCCAGACAGAGATTGTGTTGTTATCATCAAGATAAGCAACTTGCGAGTGGAGGTAGCTGTTGTTAAATGCTGTACCATCATTAGTCGGTAGACGGACTGTCGTAACCCATGCCGGAATGCCAGCACCGCGAAGTAAGGCGGCACCGTACCAACTAAGGAGATCGCAATGTCCGACTCGGAGTTCTGAAGTAATAAGCGAGAGATCTTCGTGGTTTTCACGGATGAATTGGCCGAAAGCTTCGTGATTCACATATCGAAAATTACTGAGTCGAGAGTTAGCATCTCGGCCATGCATCCAATAGGTACAGATATCAAGCCGTTCTTTGTTTGTCGTGCAAACACCGAGCATTTCTTCCAAAGCTTGTGGAACACCAAGCGCCTCCATCCAATACGCTTGCTCCTCTTTCAATGGAGTAAGGAGTGCTGCAGCCTCTATTCCTAGAGAACGTAAAGATCCTTGAGTAACCGCGAAGCTGACTTCTTGCTGCCTCTGACCTCTTGTTCGCCAACACATCGGGTCAAGGTCGTTTGGTCTGCTGACTGGTATCTCCTCTGGAGCAAAGCTGATGACTCCATCGAGTGGCACGGGAAGGATTCTTCCGTGCACCGCGTTAAAGGGGATGGTGAGCTCAGTTTCAGGAAGTTCCGTTTCTTCAAGAATCGGTTCGAAGAGTCTTCTCTCTTGAGGAACTTCTCCAAGCGCTATGTCGTAGAGAAATCCGTTCGGTACCGGAATCCGTACTTCGTCACAGATAAAAACACGATCATTTTTGGGTGGGTTAATACGGCCAATCGGATCTTCTCTGCCGAGTGCTATTGGGTCCATCTCTGATGGAAGTATGGGATCTTCATCATCTAGCCGAGTTTTGAAGCACTCCGGTGTTGGAGGAGGAGCGTTTCTTTCTTGGGTGGCAAGCTGTGAAAGCTCCTCTCCTAAAAATTCGGAGCTTCCCAACTGTTGAGCTGCTCCCGACAAGAAGGGTTTCTCCTCTTCACCTTCAAGAGATTTCTCCAGCTCTTTACGAATTGATTGGATCGCAGCTTCTAGAAGTGGGGCTGAGTTGTTTCTGGCACTTCTTCCCTCAAGAACGTTTGCAAGATCTTCCTCAAACTCGGCAAGATTCCTCACAAGCGCTCGGCGAGCGTTACCCCT
>JAGRAT010000172.1 GCA_020434495.1 Bdellovibrionales bacterium
GTCGTTAGAAATTTTCCAATCCCCTGTCCTGGGAGGATAGTGCTGTTTCCGTAGTGAGCAAGAAATCTTATCGCAAAATTTGATATGTCTCTGTACCGGAAAAGGCCTGGTCCCGTTTTGTCAGCGACGACAAAATTAGCAACCACTCCTGAGCTTTGGCTTGGAGAACCGAGTACAACGTCAACTTCTTCCGATCCTGGAACGGATCCGTAGTAGCCAAGGCTGATAGAGGTTCCATTTCTCGCACCTGCATAGCCGCTTACAATTTTATTGCGAGGCCGTGCTTTTCTCGGAAAGTTTTGAGGATCGGTCCAGTTTTCTACTGAGAAGATGTATCCTGCACCTTTGTTGCTATCCTCACCTGGAGCACCGACTCCAATGAGCGCTAGGCCATCGCTTGGTCGGACAAGTTTGGTGAGAGCGGTACCGAATACTTCGTTTGAAATAACTCTTGGACTGGTTGGAGCTTGCGGTGTTAGGGCCGTAAAGTCCCAGCCATGGAGTGTGTCATCGGGAACGTTCGCTGCAGGACCTGTAGCGAGGACATCGAGGAAGAGATAGACCAGCCCCGCTCCGTTTACTGCGTTTTCGGCAGAGGCTACGAGGTCAAGATTGCCGTCGAAGTCAAAGTCATCAACGAGGATATGCTTTCCGAACTTCGCGTTAAAATCGTTTGGATTCGGGTTAAGAATAGTTTTTACAACTGGATTACTACACGTTAGCCCGTTTCCCATATTTCGAATTACTACAGCCCCACCTTTCGTACAGTTGTTACCTGTTGGGCAGAGCGAGCTATTTGCGAGCGCTTCTCCGTTATCAACTCCTGTAAAGGAGTAGATGGTGGTTCCTTGTTTTCCAAAATCCTGAGCGATGCCGTATCCGGCGGTTGTTGTTACTTTAAGGTTTACTCCAGCATCGGTTATTTGATGTGTGCACGCTGAGCTTGAGCCCCAGAAGTTCCCTCCAGCTCCGGTATTTCCTACCTTCCAGGCCTCATTGATATCAACCCGGTTTAGCAGGTGGCTTCCCACTCCTATTCGAGATACCGAAGCCGCCGGATCCACCACCGCCATCGCATACCCGGAAGAGCCAATTCCTGGCGCCATCTCGTTGAATGATGGGAAAGGTGCTGCGGTTGAAGACGTGTTCTGTGTAAGACCGACTTCAAACGCGGTGACTCGGGTTAGTCGTCCCTTTGTGCCAAGAGCAGTTGCTTCGGGGGCCGCATAAACCCGCTCGATGGAGCCATTTAGCCCCTTTGTAACCACTACCTCTGCGTTAAAAAAGCTATCTTGGTTGGTTGTATCCTGCTTGATGAGATAGGTAGTCGCCTGCCCGGGGTTTGTCTGAGCCAAAGCTGACGAGGAGAAACAGAACAGAGAAGTAATGGCAAAAAGTAGAGTAGAACCTTTCATATTTACCTCGTAAACGCTGCCGATACTACCAAAATGGAGCATCAAATAGTAATCAGGAGAGATTCAACAGATGCTTCAGTATAGATAGCAGCATGAGTAAAAAACCGAGCTACAATACGGTTATGCTGCACCTGATTGGTGCGGTGACCAATTATTTAGAAAATAATGATGTGTGGACAGCATTGGCTGATAAATCAGAGAAAGATCCACCGGTTAGCCACCATAGCCTAGCTCAGGCCATCTTGAATATACTGCCTTTCAGAGGAGTTATGGGTGGTAGAATCAAAATGTGCGCTAACAATATTCAGTTTTCGCCGCCGATCCGATATGTCGGACCAAGCATCAAGAATTAGCGCCTAAGGTCCTTCTTTACCCCCCAATCGGAACGGTTGATCGGACTGGGTCCGAGGTATTCTTACTGTCTGCCCCACACTCCGTGGAAACTATCTCGAGCCTTTCGTTCCTATTGCAAGGGCCCGAGTAAGCGTTCCACAAAGTCGCTGGAACCACCTTGCATCCCCTAAAAACACAACACACCAAGCCGTTGTTTCCCGCTCCAGTTAGCTCTAAGGCCGTCTCAGTACAAGCTGCTATTTGATCCGCGACACCAATAAAGGTGTTGTCTCTCTTCCCTGAATTTACATACGCAACCCCGCCACCTTCTACCGTGAAATTGACCTGTTGTTCATAGACTGAATTACAAGACCGGGTGCCATCATCAGCTAAGGCTGGGGAGGTGAAAGAACAAGTTACTGCAATGGCCACGAATGAATTTAAGAGAATTAGCTTTTTTGATCGCTTCACGTTGTATTCCTCCGGTAAAATCTGTTGCCTAGTTATCGGCCAGTTCCTAATAAGCTTCTATATACAACTTGTTAGAAAGGGCGATATCGTTGCCATCAGCGTGAACGAGAGCTTCCACGGTAAATGGCATCCCCCTCCATGAAGTTGGAATACTCGTCGACACACGAAGCACCCCTGTAATCACCCCGTTTGCATCCGGTACCATTCGAATTTTAATTCCATAATTTTGAAGGGCCGCTGTCGCAGGGGTTACACCGCACGGAGGTGGCGTGGGAAGAAGCGGGAATGATGTGGTACCGGGTGCTCCTGGCGTCAAAAAGAGCATCGCAACAGCAGATGATGGTGCTAAGTTTGTTTGGTTCTCAAAGAGACGAATTCGCAGCTCAAGCGGTGCACCAACGGCGACCTTATCGCTTTTATCTCCTGCTGCTATATCCAATACAGCTTCCTTTAAATTGCTACTCGGCGTAAATGTCGCGCCACTGAGGAGGCTGACGTTATTTCCAAAGAGACAAGAGCCTCCGGCGTTTAGTACAATACTGTGCTTCTGTGCATTTACTAAATGGCCGGATATCGCTGTTTGCCAGTTAAAGTTGCTTGCCGCTGCGAGGATGTTGGTCGGGTAAAATATATTTGCCGTGCTGCTTCCGCCAAATCCATTAGTAAGCACCTGCACTGTTCGTCCAACTCCGCGAGCGGCGTCAAAGTGAACGGGTGCTGCTTTTCCATTACCCATACCGGGCAGATAGGTGTAAGAGCTGGCGGCCGTTTTGTTGGTGATGCCACCGATTCGAATTGAGGCAACACTGCCGTGCACTCCATTGGTGGCAGAGAAAACCCCACCATTTCCAGGCCCTGAAATAATGGCATCGATGGTGTCAGTAGAGCTAGTAGTGTTGGCAAGCATCTCCACTCCAAATCCAGCGTATGAGTTCAAAGCGCTGGCGCCGTAAAATTCTTGTTTCAAAAAAGTATAGTAAGTAGGTGCAGATGAATCGTATCTAAAAAACATCGCCCCACCTGAGTTTGGTTCGGTCGAAGAACCCCACTGAGGGGCTCCTAGAAGAACTCCAGCACCGTTTGGGGTCTTAAAACTTGCAACTGACCATCCAAGGTGAGCCCCGCTTCTTGATATTGCTGCGTAGTTTGCCGGCGCGTTTGTGAAGCTTGAGTCCAGTGGTGTCTGCAGCTGGGCTGCGGTTCTTGGCGTGGTCACATCGTCAAAGAAAAATGCGGCTCCAGCATCAGATACCGGTGAATTACTCGGGGCATCGAACTGATCGAAAAAGGGGTCAGTAATCACTGCGTCAATCTTGCCATCCATATTAAGGTCTCCAACTGTCGCAGCAAATCCAAAAAAGTTGTTTGTACCTCCATCGGGAAAGGGAGCTGTTAAAACTCGTCTTGTGATAAAGCTTCTCTGAGCTGGAGTGGTCACGCCTGGAGCGGTGATCTCAAAAAGAACAGCTTTGTTTTTGGCTCCGACGAGAAGAAAGTCGGTTGGGGCGGAGTGGTTTGGTTCAAGGTATCTAAAGGCCTTCACAAAAGTACCAAGCTGTTCCACCTGGATGAACTGACTTGGGCTATTCGGGTCTGGAATGGCATCTCCGGTAATGGTGGTAGTTGAAGTTGAGCCGGTTGTTGAGAAGAATCCAGGAGAATTTCCAACTTGAGCGGCCTTCCCTACATATACCGTTCCCCAATTTGTTGATCCACCTGTCGAGGGGACTAGGGGGTCGGACACGGCAACCCATTCATCATCTATTGCGGCCATATCCGCACAAGCAGCACCAAGAAATGGCGAGGTTTCTACAATAGCTCCCGCTGTGGTTGCGGCGGTACTGTTTCCAGTGGTTCGATAAATTGACCCCCGGTTTGAAGCCGTTGGAGCGCAGGTGAGCAGAATTGAACCTGAGGAGCTTGGGCTAGCAGGAAAGTGCGCGCTCCCTTGGCCAAAGTAAGAGTCGGTATTGTTGGTATCTTGCCTTACGTAAAGCTGGTCACCAGGCCCAGCAAATGCCGAAGTCGTAAAAAAAAGTGAAGCAACAACGGCGCAAGCACTGACCAGATAGTGAGGGTGGATGTTAAGTTTCAGATTTCTCATAAATTTCCCCAAACGCTCAGGACCTTTTCTCTGTAACCACTTCGCGCTTCTTCCAAAGAAATTCGGAAGTTACATGTTGTTACTTAACTGTTGGGACTTCTAAATATAGAAATCCTCTCATTCGCTCGTTGGCGTTTAGAGGGCTGCAAATTTTAAGCCATGCAACAATTTAAAGAATTTGTTGGAGGTTCACTGAACCGAAGTGACTATGGTGGAAATGCGCTTGTAAATCGCCGGAAATGCGTCTTTTAAGACTCTTGACCGACCAATTCACAAACCCGCTCCGCTACCGGAACACCGCTTCCGACGCCGGAAAGCTTCTCTTTCACCTCCTTCAAGGCCGTGCGAATTTCTCCTATTTTTTTGGTATCAGTCAGGAGCTGAAGGATCTCCTCGGCAAGATTCTTAGGAGTTACTGCGTCTGGAGTAACGAGTTCTTTCACGGATCCTTCGCGAATGATGTTCACAATAGAATAGTTGTTCACCCCGACAAATCGCTTTACTACAAAGCTCATCAGCCAGCCGGCGCGGTATACCATCGTAAAGGGCACGCACATCATGGCAGCTTGCAGGTTGGAAGTTCCCGATTTAATGAGGCCGCAGTCGCTAATAGCAAGGGCATCAAGCGAGCGATTGGGGAGGAGGTAGATGTTGGGGATGTGCGCGGCTTGCCTTTGAATCTCTTCAACGGCGATGGACGAAGGAACCGGGATTACTGCGGCGAGTTTGCCGTGCTGCTTTTGTGCGAGAGCGAATCCGGAAAGAAGTTCATTAAGGAGCAGTTTCACCTCCTGTTTTCTACTCCCGGGAAATAGAGCGACTACCTTGTGGTCCGGCGGTATTCCGAGCTCGGAGCGTATCTTCTCTTTCTGCTCATCTGAATACTCAAAAAGCCCTGGAGTATCGGTAAATGGATGGCCGACAAAGGTAGCTCTGTCGTAGCCGAGCTCTTGAAATACCTTAGGCTCAAAGGGGAAGATGCATGCTAGGTGGTCAACGTATTTTGCAAATTGCTTTGCTCGGCCCGGTCGCCATGCCCAAACTGTTGGCGCAATAAAAAAGACTGTACGGATGCCAAGCTTCTTGGCTGCTTTGGCAAGCATGAGATTGAATTCTTGATAGTCGACGAGCAGGAGAGTGTCTGGATGCTCGACTCTCAGTGATTCAACAAGGCGATTAAATGCTCGACGTAATCGCGGTAGTGCGTGGATAACATCGGAAGCCCCCATGACGGAAGCTTCCGTTTCAGAGTCAACGATTGTTCGGACGCCAACTGCTCGTAAATGAGAGCCTCCCATTCCGAATAACTCGATATCTGGGTTCTTTGCCCGAAGCGCTCTTACTATCTTTGCACCATGCTCATCCCCTGAAGGATCACCGGCTGATATCGCTATCTTCATGTTTCTGATATTAAGAAGTGATGAACACAAAAGCCATCGCCCTATTTGGAGGGAGCTTCGATCCTCCTCATAATGGACATGTCCTCACTATTACCCACCTATTGAATTCAGAGATCGTTGATGAGGTTTGGGTCATTCCGAGTGGTGACGGGCGTTACGATAAAAAGTCGGTTGCGAAAGGGGAGGATCGCCTAGCATTGCTTCAGTTGCTGCATGAGCAGGTGTTCGACAACAATCCCCGAATCCGAGTGCTCGATATTCAGCTTCAACGGCAATTTGAGAATTCGTACGCAATTGAGCTCATCGACTACTTTCGAGCAGAAGGGGAGAAGCGCCCATTTTTCTTTGTGGTGGGAACAGACAATGTTTCTACGCTCTCCTCTTGGAAAGATTTTGAGCGATTGCAAAACGAGGTCACCTTTCTGGTCATTCCCCGTTTGGGTGAGGAGCTTTCTGTTGAACTCCCCCCCTACGTGAGAAGGCTTACCGATACGCGGCTCGCCTCTTTTTCCCTTTCCAGCACTGATTTGCGCGATAAACTAAAGGCCGGTTTGCATGTTGCCGGCTACCTGCCGTCGGCCATCTGTAAGGAGCTCAGCGCTCGGAAATTGTACCAGCGCTAACGCAGGATAATAAGGGGTATTCCAACATGTTGTTGGGGATGGAAAACGGTGGGTTATCTCCGCTCTCTGCCGATTCACACAATCTAAAAGTAGCTCTCGAAGCAGCAGAATCGATTGTGTGTTGTTGTAATGGCAAAGTAGAGAGCTCTGGAACTTTGCCCGGTATTTATTCTGATATTCAAAGTGGGGCAGAGCTCTATTTTTCAACCCCTTCGGCGGATGAAAGCAAGCGGTGTGCCTATGTCGTTAAAGCGCATGAAGTGTCTGGCGATCTGAAGCTTCCTTCCCCTGATGGCTCTTTTCTAAATGCTAAATGGATTTTTGAAGAAGTAACAGAACGTATATTGCTTGGAATATGCACAGCGCGATTGTTGCAGCTTGCTTCGGTCGCGTTGCTTACGGGGCAGTATGCCCATGATTTTAACAACCTGATTGGGGCAGCCGATGGAGCTGTTTCCCTTTTGCAGCGCAATGTCGGCAGTGATGACAAGTTGGTGCGTAGAGTATCGCTTATTGCTGAGAGTTTGAGCCGATCCACTGCGCTCTCTCAAGATCTCGGACTTCTCGTGCAAAAAGAGGATCGCAATCTGCAGGTGATGTCCGCTTCTAATCTTGCACGATTTTTAGAGGAGGGGCTGAGTGAGCAGTTGCTTTATAGCAAGGTGGATTGCGGCGGGCTGAATTGTAATGAAAAGCC
>JAGRAT010000173.1 GCA_020434495.1 Bdellovibrionales bacterium
AAGCAGAGCAAGCAGGAGCTCGTTGTGTTTCTGGGCAAGAGCTGTTTTTAGCGCAGGCTGAAGAGCAGCTCTATCTTCATCATGGGGAACGAATCTCTGCTGATAAGCTCTATGGAGAGATCCAAGAGGAGGTGTTTGGAGGAGAAGAATGAAAAGATGTCTCCCAATTTGCGTGCCGAGCCTGGATAGAGCCGAAGCCCTCGTATCCAGTTCTCATGAAGACTTTGAAGCCTTTGAGCTATGGCTTGATTATCTTACCTTTCGAGATGTCGAAAGACTGAGCAAGCTCATTGCCTCGACACCACAAGATTTTCTCTTATTGTTGCGGAGGAAAAATCTTGAATCTACGAATTGCTCTATGACCGAGCAGTTTGAGATCGTCGATGCGTTGCAAGGAGCGAGGATCTATTGGGATTTTGATGTAAGTGTTCAAGAAGAATTGATCAAATATTTCAGGAGCAAAGAACGCGACTCGCAACTCATCTGCTCTTACCACAACTACCTCGCAACTCCGCCGCTTCAGGAGCTTCGAGAGATCGTTCAGAGAATGGAGCCGTATGACCCGCAAGTATACAAGCTTGCTTGTTTTACAAATTGCCAGCGCGATACGGTAAATTTGTTGGAGATCTTGTGTGAACTTCGAGAAGCCGAAAAGCGTGCTGTTGTGCTTGGTATGGGAGAGCGCGGTATGATGACTCGAGTTTTTGGTGAACAGCTTGGTCAGGAATTTATGTTCCTTGTCACCAAGGAGGAAGATGCTACCGCTCCGGGGCAACTTTCTATCGAGCAGTTGAATCGAATTGAAAAACTTTTGGAGCAGGTGGCTCATGGCGGGAAATAGCTTTGGGGAAGCTTTTAGAATAACAACTTTTGGGGAATCTCATGGGGGTTCTGTGGGGGTCATTATCGATGGCTGCCCTCCAGGTTTGGAGTTGTCAGAGAAAGACATTCAGCCAGATCTCGATCGCAGACGTCCAGGACAGAGTTCCATTACGACCCCTCGTAAAGAAACGGATACTATTTCTATTCATTCTGGAGTTTTTGAGGGCTTGACCACAGGAACTCCAATTATGCTCATGGCAAGAAATAGCGATATGCGTTCCGAAGATTACCACCATCTTCTTGGAGTATTACGTCCGTCGCACGCCGATCATACGTATCAAGAGAAGTATGGGATTCGGGATTGGCGTGGAAGTGGTAGGGCCTCGGCCCGTGAAACTCTTGCGAGGGTTGCTGCAGGTGCAATTGCGAGAAAGTATCTGAAGGAGCATTTCGGAATTGAAACCCTTGCATATGTTGAACAGACGGGGGGCATTCGAGCCGAGATAGATCGAGATAGCGTCACAGCCGAGCAGGTCGAGGCGAATATCATTCGATGCCCCGATCAGCAGGTAGCGCAAAAGATGATAGCTCTTGTCGAAGAAGTGCGAGATCAAGGGGACTCTATCGGAGGGGTAGTTTGCGGATTGGTTCGAGGGGCTCCAGCGGGTCTTGGAGAGCCGGTTTTTGACAAATTGCACGCTGATCTTGCTAAGGCGATGGTCAGTATTAATGCCGTAAAGGGATTTGAAATTGGTTCCGGATTTGCCGGTGTCGAGAAGCGCGGAAGTGAACACAACGATCCGTACTACATAGATGAGAAGTCTCAGATCCGTACGAAAACGAACCATGCCGGGGGAATCACCGGTGGTATCAGTACTGGAGAGCTTATTTACTTCAGAGTCGCCTTCAAGCCTGTGTCGACCATTCGACATGAGCAAGACACGGTAACCATGGAGAAGAAAGCAGTGAGACTTTCAGCGGCCGGGCGACACGATCCGTGTGTAGTTCCGCGAGCGGTCCCAATCGTTGAAGCTATGGCCGCTTTGGTCATTATGGATCACGTAATGCGGCATCGAGCTCAGAATGGTGCTCAAGGCTAGCTTATGACGACCGAACGAGTCGATTTTTTGGTCATTGGGGGTGGGGTTGCTGGTCTCACCTATGCGCTTGAGGTTGCCGATAAAGGGAGTGTTGCTGTTCTTTTTAAGAAGGATTTGGCGCAGTCTTCGACGGCGTGGGCGCAGGGCGGTATAGCAGCGGTCACAAATGAAACAGATTCGTTTGATTTTCATATACGGGACACCCTTGGTGCTGGTGATGGCCTCTGTAACGAAGAGATCGTTTCCTTGGTGGTCAAAGAGGGACCAGAATGTGTTGAGCGCTTAATAGCACGAGGTGCCCGGTTCGATTCGGGGCAGGATGGATACCATCTCCACCAAGAGGGTGGACATTCGAAGAGGAGAATTTTTCATTCTGCGGATGCAACAGGTTGGGAAATTCAACGTGCATTGCTCACCGCGTGTGAGCAACATTCGAATATCACCTTTCTCCCACATAAGTTTGCTGTGGATCTCATTACCACCCATAAGCTCGGTATCGAGAAGGAGAAGTCGAACCGGGCGCTCGGTGCGTACGTACTTGGGGAAAATGGCGTTGTTGACTCGTATCTTGCAAAGCGAGTTTTAGTTGCAACTGGGGGGGCGGGGAAGGTGTACCTCTATACCTCCAATCCGGATGTTGCTACAGGGGATGGTATCGCCATGTGCTTTCGAGCGGGTGTGCCTGTGGCAAATATGGAATTTTTTCAGTTTCACCCCACCTGCCTCTTCCATCCGAAGGCAAAAAATTTCCTTATCACTGAGGCGATGCGCGGGGAAGGAGCGCACTTGCTAAGAATTGGCGGAGAGAGATTTCTTCATAAGTACGACAAGCGAGAGGAGCTCGCACCGCGCGATATTGTTGCTCGAGCAATTGATGCTGAGATGAAAAGACATGGAGAAGAGCATGTTTTGCTCGATATCTCTCATAGGGGTACGGCTTTTGTTCAGGAGCATTTCCCAACCATTTATGAAAAATGTCTTGAATATGGATACGATATCTCGAAAGAACCGGTTCCGGTTGTTCCTGCTGCACATTACTGCTGTGGTGGCGTGATTGCCGACAAAAACGGTGCTACGAGTATTGAAAATCTTTATGCCGCTGGGGAAGTTGCGTGTACAGGTCTTCATGGAGCAAATAGATTGGCTTCGAACTCCTTGCTTGAGGGGCTTGTTATTGGCACGCGAGCAGCGCATCAGAGTGTCCAAGGAATTGAATCGGCGGATCATTCCTTGGAGGTCAGTGGCTGGGATTCCGGTAAGGCAAAGGATAGTGACGAACAGGTTGTTATTTTGCAGAACTGGGAAGAGATTCGTCGACTCATGTGGAACTATGTAGGAATTGTGCGCTCTACAAAGCGTCTCGAGAGGGCATTGAGACGGAATCGGCTCATTCGAGAGGATATCGAGCGATACTACTGGGACTTTTTTGTTACTGCGGATCTCTTGGAGCTTCGAAATTTAAGTATTGTTGCTGATCTCGTAATTCGCTCTGCCCTTCTTCGAAAGGAAAGTCGGGGGCTTCACTATATGCTCGATTTCCCCGAAAAGCATGAAGAATATGCTCGAGATACGTTGATTGATACCTCCTTTGAAGTGGAGTGATGAATGGAAGATATCGTTGCTACTGGATTCCGGTTGAAGAATGGTTTGGTCTCGGTGCTCGATCAGCAGTTGATTCCCAGAGAAGAAGTTTGGGTGGAATGCCCAACACTGGAATCGATGGTTCATGCGATTCAATCCTTGAAGGTCCGTGGCGCTCCGGCAATCGGCATAGCGGCCTCGCTCTTCGTGCTTGGCGAATCGATGCGAGGATGTGATGTCGCATCTCTTCTGCAGACAGTTAAGATATTGCGTGGTTCCCGACCGACAGCGGTGAATTTAATGAATTACATGGATCGACTCGATCGTGTAATTGGTGAATCTTCTGCTGAGTGGAAGGATCAACTTCGTTTAGAGGTTAAAGCCATCGTTGAAGAGGATTTTGAATTGTGTGAACGGATAGCCGAAGCGGGAGTTTCGGTAGTGCCGGAAAATCCCCGTGTTCTTACTCATTGTAATACAGGGTGTATTGCTACTGCTGGGCGAGGAACTGCGCTTGGTATTGTCACTAAACTTCATGAGCTTGGGCAAAATGTGCATGTGTACGTAGATGAGACTCGCCCCTTGTTGCAAGGTGGTAGACTAACGGCTTGGGAACTTGGAAAGGCTGGCATTGCCCACACCCTTATCTGTGACAATATGGCAGGAATGCTTATGGCACACGGGAAAGTAGACTGCGTTCTTGTTGGAGCTGATCGAATAGCTCGGAATGGGGATTTCGCAAATAAGATTGGAACGTACTCTTTGGCGGTTCTCGCCAGCTATCATAACGTACCTTTTTACGTAGCAGCACCAGAGACGACGATTGATCGCCACTGCCCCGATGGAAATAGCATTCCGATTGAAGAACGAAAACCGGAAGAGGTGAGGGGATTTTCGGGGGCACTCGGAGAGCTCTATTGGAGCCCCGACAACGTCGCCACTTACAATCCCGCTTTCGATGTAACACCTGCACAGCTCGTCAGCGGATGGATACTGGATACCGGAGTAAAGACTCGCTGTGACTGGGACTCCTAAGCCAGGGTTTCCCCAGAAATTTTTTGAGATGTTGTCTAGGTAAAAATTGTAAATTTATATTCCAGAGAGCCGTGTGCCTTTGAGATGGCCTCGAACTCTTCAGGGAAATGAAGACCAAGCCGTTCTGAAACCGGGGGAAATTCTTTCGGGAGCCATTGCTCGATGAGCGCGTCGAGAACCTTTTCTGAGGCGATAGAGATTTCACAGAAGCGGCTTTCAAGGACCGTTGCACACGTCTTGCGGCACTGGATACCTGTTGACCGTGTTCTCCTTGGGAAGATTCGAGAAGGGCTTCATCGGGGTGTTTACGAAAACGATAAGGGGAGCCTATTTAAAGACTTAAAATCCGATCTTTCACTATATACTTGGTGCCTTCGCGAACTTTGTAAGAGCCTTCAAGCAGCAGGACCACTTGATCGGGATTTTGATCCAATCCGAGCGCTCGAGGAGCTTGGATGTGAAGATTTTAAAGAGTTGCTGAACAAGAGTGAGTCGGAGTTTTCAAATCATGAGCTTGAGCAGAGCAATCCCGAACAGGTAAGAATTCTCCGAGAAGTCATGTTGGGGGCCTCCACAGTTGATATCGCGAATAAACATTTCAAGGGTGACCCGCGCGCATACGGAGTCTCCCTCCTTCGACAACTTGGAATTACCTTAATTGCATGGAACTACCCCTCTGTATTTGAAGAGTGTGTCGAAAAGGTGAAGAAGAGCGGAGACCTTGATGTGCTGATTGCCAAACGACTCGGATTCTCTCCCGGTCTGCTCGCGATGAAGCTCGTACGTGAATGGGGAATCTCTGAGAAGAAGTGTGTTTCTCTGGGACTCATGGTGCCGGAAGATATCGAAGATATCCTCGGCGAAAACACGAGCGCATCACACGGGCAATTTTTTCGAGATATTTGTGAGATTGGAGAAAAGCTTGCTCGCGCAAACGATCCGAAAACTTACCCCACGCAGGCAAAAAACTGGGGAACGGTCGAGAGGAAAGTTCAGCAAGCTCTCGGAGAGCAAGGACTCGTCAAGATTCGTGAGCATTTCGAGGATAACTGTGCTCACTATGCTGTGTTGCTTCCACAGTTGGTTGAGAATGATGGAAAACTTTTCGATCGTCTGAAGTATCCAGACAGCAAGCGGGAGAGAAATCTTCTCCTGAGAAATCGATTCCTTGAGGGATGCTCAAAGGATGTAAAGGTGAGTTTGAAGGCGTTTTACTCGAAGTTGGACAAGGCTCAAGAGGTTAATCGTGAGCTTGTACGATCATTTATTCATGAAACAATCCCAAACTGCGGGTTCCATGGTGGATGTGTCTTTACCTTTGATCCAACAATTTCAAAGCTGGTTCCACAACTTCAATTCGGGATAGTGCACGCACTTGAGCCTGAGGCCGTTGATTACTCTACTTCTCTTGCCGATGCGAACATGGTTCAAAAGGCATTTCAGCGAATTGAGCCTATTCATAGGAAGGTGCGAGTACCGGGGAGTGTGGTCGAAAGCGATTCAGTGTTCGCGGTAGCAGGGATTCTTGGAAAGCATAGGAAGTTGGGTGTTCTCTACCTAGAGCTCCCTTCGTGTCTTCACTACGGAGACGATGCCCAGATCGTCATGCATTTTCGCGCCATAGGAAGAGCACTCTCAGACTGCCTCCGAGTATGAAAGAGGTTTTTAAGCGTCGTCTCTCCTATAGCGTCGAGAAATTCTGAGCAATATCAGACCCGGTGTAGTTTGCTACCCAACCGTCTTGTGAATCAAACAGGCGAATGCAGGTAAATGTCGGTTCATCACCCATATCAAACCAATGAGGAGTTCCCGCTGGCACACTTATGAGATCGTTTTTTTCGCATGTTACCTCATACACCTCGCCACCGATGTGCAAAGTGAATAGCCCTTTCCCTTTAACGAAGAATCGAACTTCATCTTCACTGTGGGTGTGTTCGGAGTTGAATTTTTGTCGAAGAGCATCTTTTTGAGGATGATCGGGGTGCATGTTGATTACATCGTAGCTTTTATATCCTTGCTCCTTCATGAGGCGTTCTATTTCTGGTCGGTATGCCTCTACTATCTCATCTTGGCCAGCCTCATTTGATACATCAACGGAGGCTTCCCAACGTTCAAATCTGACGCCATGGGGCTTGAGCTGCGAAGCGATCTCATCAATAAGAGTTGTGTTTATTTTTGGATTCTCTGGGGAGTTCTCGTCGTAAACTCTTAAAGTGCTCATAGATGTTCTCTCCTTCTGTGTGGCGCTCTAAAAGTAGAGGCCATTCACCTGTTCAAAATCGCTCGCAATGCGGTGATGGGATGAAGCGATCGTGTTGTCTTCAGCCCTCACCAATTGGCAGGTAAGCATGCCACATTCCTCAGCAGCATCAAGCTCGGCCTCGATATCTGAAAGGAACAGGATGTCATTAGCTGGAATTCCAATGGTCTGTTGAATCTTACGATATGAAGAGCTCTCTCTTTTTGTTCCGGCAGTAG
>JAGRAT010000174.1 GCA_020434495.1 Bdellovibrionales bacterium
TGCTTTAACTAAGCGGAGAAGCGACGACCAGCAACCAACCATAATTTCGTGCAGATAACCCCATTTACCTATTCGCTAGTTAAGCGTTTCAGTCAACGAGCACTGTTTGCAGACTCCATCTAAATGTAACAAGTGTTCATCGGGAGAGAATTGCAAACTGTTACTCATGTGAAACAAAAGTGGGGCCACCACTTCTTTTGGAACATCGAGCTCCCGGACCGAGTGGCACTCCGTACAGTGAGACATGACGTGATACATCCCGCAGCAGTCTCCATGTATACAGGCGAGATAACGACCATCTGGATTTACCCGATGTAGGACTCCGAGCTGCTGTAGTGTCTCCAACGTTCGATATACTGAGACCCTATCAAGTGTCAATTGCTGCTCGCTTTTTTCCATTCTTTCATAGATTTGCGCGGCGGAGAGAGGTTCCGGAGAAGCAGCAAGCAGCTCCATTATCGCTACTCGCGACTTTGTCACCCGGCCTCCTCGCTCTCGAATAAGATCGCAAGACCGCTCAACATAACGCGCAATATCTGCCAAGAGAAAAGAGTTCATATCGTCAAATCCTATAAGGCTCCACGTATTCCAAAAAGAAAAGCGCGCCCACGTAACGGTGCTTGATCTTTCAGGAAAGAGCTATGAACCCGCGCTTCCTCATCAGTCAGGTTTGAACCTCGAACAAAGAAGGTTAACTGATAGTCATTCTCAATACGGGGCTTTACCTCGAGCTGAACATTCAGTAGCGAATACGCATCCGTTTCAAGTTCAAACGGTGCCACATCATTTTGCGCGGATACAAAAACCCCTTCAACCATACCACTAAAAGCACCACTACTTCCACGAAGCCGAGTAATAGTACGAAGTGGTGGAATTCTTGGCAGATTCTCGTTGGTATCAGCCTTTTCAGCTTCAACGTAATCAAGCTGTACATCAAGGGCGAGCTCATCCTGAATGATGTTTAGCAGTTCATCCATGTGCAGAGTCGTTGTTGCTTCAAATCCGAAAAAATTCGCATCAATGTTTTCGTATCGAAATACTGGCAGATCTTCATCTTCGAAGCCGGTACCAGAGAGATTAATGTAATCAGAGAAGATCTGCCAAAAGGGCGTGATCGACCCTGTGATCAATCCGAAATTCTTGCGCAATGTGAGATCGATACCCCAAGAGGCTTCCGTACCAAGCGAAGAGTCTCCTACTTCAACGATCCCTCGTGTTAGGTGAGGACCATTGGCAAAGAGTTCTGACGCGGAAGGTGCACGTTGTGTGTATGCAACATGTAACGCCAGGAGATAATCAAAAGTTCCGGTTGGATCCCACTCCGTTCCAAGGGAGAACCCAAACGGAACAAACTGCTCAGAGTTGCTCTCTTCAGGATCCCTTTCTACATACTCGAGACGTCCACCAAGATGAAGGTCTACCCCACTCGATAAAGGAATATCTTGAAATGCAAATATTGAAGGAGAAAAGCTATTTGTTGGTTGAATGAACGCTTCCTCTCCAAGAGCCGAGAATTCTTCGTAGCTCCACTGCGTCCCAAGTACCCCACGACCCGTTCCGAAAAGGGTATGAACAACGTCTGTACGAAATTCAGCACTATCATTTTTAAAGGTAGACCCGACTGCTCCGCTACCTTCAATTTCATCGTGCTCATAGAAAGAGAGGCCACCCTTGAATTTCACACTTTCAATGTCCGTAGCGATATCATCAAAACGTCCTCGAAGATCAAACCTGTTCTGTTTCTGATCGATCATCGAGCCGCCCTCTTCGTCTCCCTCCTCTGCTAAAGACTCTCCTACGGTTCCCTCTTCATGATGATGCCCATGCCCTCCGGGAACTCCATACTTTGAGTACCCCGAGGTGAAGGCGAGCCCGAGAAAGCCACCATTGAAATCCTGCGATCCGCCGGCGGTAAATCCACCGGATTCCGTGTCACTGTTTGGCAGGGTCCCTCGCGCCTCATCTTCTTCTGCATGCTCCTCTTCAGACTCCTCTGATTCACGAAGCTGCTTGGATTCGGCAAATCCAGGAATTTCAATGTTCTCTGTTTCGCGCAGATACCCGGAAAGATTCCAGTTCAACTCTCCCGCCTGTCCTTGCAACCGAATGGCTCCAGTACGCTCGTCATCTGCAGTATCTCCCTTTTGCATGAGCACTTCGCCTTTCAAAGGTTTACCAATGGCAAGCTCTGGAATGTTGCCATCAACGATGTTTACCGAACCACCAATAGCATTACTTCCATAGAGCAGAGTTTCCGGGCCTCTCAGGACCTCGATAGTTTGAGCGGAAAGTGGATCAACAGTAACGACATGATCCTCACTTATATTGGAGAGATCTCCCGTTCCGATTCCATTCCGAAGTACTCGGACTCGATCACCAGAGAATCCTCTTATAACCGGACGACTAGCTCCGGGGCCGAAATAAGAGCTGCGAACGCCAGGTTCCAAACCTATCGTTTCCCCGATAGTCGACTGACTTTTCCGTACGATATCTTCCCGGTTGAGCACACTGGCTGGATGCCCCGATTCGAGCAAGCTAGGCTCTAAAGGGTCTGCTGTAACCACGATTTCGGCATAATGATTTGAGTCCTTCTTCTGAGGGCTTTCTTCCCCAAATACAAAAGTTGGGGAAAGACCCAGAACAACCAGTAAGGCTGCAATAAGGTAATACCTATCCACTAGAAAAATCTCTCCATTCCATTAACAAAGCGGCGGAGAGCTTAAATGGAATGAAATCTTATTGCAATATATTTGCTATAAGATTTTGAGATTTGTTCTAGTTCCCCCAATTCTCATCTCGCCTTCCAACTGGTCGAAATGGGTTCGTGTTTAACACCCCTTCAGCCAGGCAGGTGAATGCCTGGAACCCCTTTGATCGACAATAAGGGTCCTTAAAAAGCGCCTGTCCCGTTCCGTAGTTCGGGTTCCGCAATGAGTAGTTATACCTCATCCCTCCTAGGTTAAACGGGTTATTAGTATCTGGCTCACATTCCACAGTTCCATTGGAGGGATCGGTGTTTGGCACCTGCATAATTGGACACATCGTCCCACCAGTTCTCTCTGCGTAGTAATCAAGCTGCCGATTCGGAAGGGGATAGGTGTACCCCTCAGTTCCTCGCTTGTGCCACCGTTCACAACAACCCGTATAACTACAGTTTCCTTCAGCAGGAGAACATCTGGATATGGCAGGCCAACCACCAATACGGTCGTAAGTATTCAGCTGTAAATCATACAACTGCTTTAGTGTGTAGTACTTTGGGGGCTCAGGACCAACTGGATTTGAATTCCAAATCTGCCACTGATTAGAGATCCGATCTTTAAACTGTGGTGCTACCGCGTCCCCAACCAAGACCTGAATAAACCGAATTTTACTGTCGATCATCTCTTCAACAATGCAATCTTTACTCGACTGTAGACAGCTCCCGCCACTGGTCCTACCACCCCACTCCTCCATAACGTCGGCAATCCAGGTGTAAGTATCCTCGTTATCACCACAAATAATGTCCCCCCGTGAATCAGTAGCCACCACTCTGGCGCAGCTAATCGGATAACTTGCTGTGGGACAGTCTAACCGATAATCAGCCCATCTATTTTCGTGAATACAGTTTTGAAGCCCATCCCCCATAGATACGATGTAGCGCTCAGACTCTACGGGGCATGAGGCGTTAATCATATCAACCGCGACTTCAAGCGCTCCCCAGAGATGGGAGTAACTGTTCTGGCTAAGAGGAAAAGCACCAACAGAGATATAGTTTGGAGCAATAGGATTGGATTGCGCTCCAGAAATTCTTAAACCTGACGCATCTCCCTTTTGCGTTGGTGCATTCCACATGTTGGTCACCTGCTGGAGCAGCTCGAGGGTGGTTCCTGCGCCAACGTTCGCCAACGGCGTTCCTCGCCAAGCTTCCTCTGTAAGGTGATCATAAAAGCGAATTGCCGCCCGATCTGCGCTCGTGCCCCTGTCTTTTAAGGCGGATATCACAAGATTTACAGACTTGAGAAGAGTCGAAAGCGGCTCTGGTCCTTGATAGTTTGGATCGCGATAGATATCGATGTAGTAGGTTACCCCATTTACCGCGAAAGCTTGATAGTCATCGATATAGTGATCTTGCGGAGTCGGACTATATCCACCAAGGACTGCAGCGTTTCTACTCGGTCGTTCAAACCACATCCAGCACAGGATGTAGGATGAGAGATCATTTATAATCGCTCCATTCACCGAAGGGTTGCACGAAGTGGAATCAGGTGTAACCCCAGGATTGAAGGAAAGGAATACCGCCAAATTAATCAACTTATCAACATCAGCTTGACTGAAGGCGAACATCGAGTAGGGAGGACTGGTATAAAGTCGAGTATTGTGCGTCTCATCTGTCATACTACTCGACATATCAACAAGGAATACCATGCAACGGGGAATTGCGGTGTTAATCGTTGTCACCTCTACATTAAACGGCATTTCTCCCGTAACGGCGCCAAACAAACTCTGAAGAACATCTGAAGTGGTAGAACGTAGGGAAAGTCGCGCGGCATTCGCTGGCCCGGGTGTCGCATTAACTCTAAAGCACGGATAATCACTTGAGCATGGGTCGCTCCCCTGAGGCTGCTCTGCATACCAAGTTCCAAAATCAAGCTGACCACCTGTTCCGTTTGTAGCTGCTCCAATGGTTCCGGTGAGATATCCGCTCTCAAGTCCAACAACTGGGTTACTCGCGATCAGTTCCTGTGCACGATCCCGAGCAGCAGAGAGCTTTGCTGCGTACGACCCCGAAGTAGCCAAATAGGTTTCGATAGCTCCCATTGCAGCATGATCAGCCGCAGCTTTTACCTGCCGCTTTGCGTTCGCGAGCCGACCGAGATCTATCAGTAGCGCTGCACCTGATAAGAGCAGCCCGAGAATAATACAGACGAAGACGAGAATTACCCCCCGTTCCTCTCTCACAACCCACCTCCCATACAGCACTGAGGAACAAAACCGTGGTTCGTTAGCTGGGACGGCAATGTTGGTGACGGATTCGGCCCACAACATCTCCCCGGTTCAAGAGAACACTCCTGGCAAAGCGTCAACGTTGGTGTCGGAGTTGGAGTATTGGATGGAGTCGGACTCGAGGTCGGTGTAGGAGTGCCACTCCCTGAAGGGGTAGGAGTCGATGAACCGCTCGGCAAAGGAGTTGGAGTAGGAGCTGGAACTCTATTGGAGCCATAAGTTGAATAGAGCGCCCCTCTGCGAAAGGCAAATCCAAAACCGCGCGCAGTATAGTTAGAGACAAAAGGGAGAATCGCATCAACTTCTACTTCCATGTAAACCATCAACGGAAAGTCTCGAAGCAGAAATGAGAAATCCTCGGCAGGGCTCGGTACTCCCGCATAATATGGCTGTTCCGGATGCTCAATCGTTGCTCCACCGTCTGTGTAGGTGAGCCGATCACCTGGCCGGATTAACGCAACATCGGCAGTTGCAAAATTTTGATTCGTATAGGTGAAGGATTTAAGGCGAGCCATACTCGAAGCAGATCCGCCGTTCTCAGTGGAATTGTCAAAAAGAAATTTGTAATCGAGTGCCTTCGCTATTACCGCTTGAACATTGAGTTTAAACTCGGTTTGCTCAGCCAAACACCGAGTCCGCTTAGTTCCCGTCGGATAAAGCGCCGCGCAGTTTGCAGCAATATCTGAGCGCATCTGGAGCCGTGAAGCGAAATCCACCGCATCTTGCGCTTGGTAGTTCACCAGAATGTAAATGATGAAGTAGCGCACAAACTCAGTAAATCCAAGGAGTATAAAAGCCAAAATTGGGATGACAATCGCGGCCTCTACAGCCGTTGCACCGTTATCGGCATAGCAATAGGAATCCCTCCATCCCTTCTTTTTCCATCGGTATCTTTCATTCTTCAAATTCATACCTTACAAAATCGACCTAGTATTGACCGTACCAGTACCGTTCCTAACAGCCAGCTGGGGCACAAGATGAGACGGAGCTACATCTTGCTATTGGTCCTGACTCACACTGAGAAGCACATCCACTGATTTTTGCCCCTCCACAATCAAAAAGCTCTGGCGGATTGTTGGGATCGTTATAACTCGCGACAGACACCGGCCGCAGGTAATGCGGGGAAACCGACCTCACCCGCATCGGAATATCCCAACCAGGAAGCAGAGTATTTATCCGTGCTCGGATAGTAACGGTGAATTCTCCTCGAGTAGTCGATGGATCATAAGTGTAAAAGGTCTGCACCGACTCAGATCCCGATTCAATCTCACGATCGCTGGCGCTTAAAAGATCAAGTGCAAACTGTTGCAAATTAGAATGGTTCGGTCCCGAGCTCCCGGGAGTAAGAGCTACCCCAGCACCGTAACTCGCTACCTCAAAAGCTACCTGAGCAAGTGAGAGATATTGCCAAAGCGCCTGCCCAAGAACGATGCATCCAAAGGTTACCGTAAGGAGCAACGGCACAGAGATCGCAAATTCAAAGAAAGCGACTCCTGCACTCTGCTCTTTTGTGAATCGTTTCCGATGGGCAAGTTTCATAAGGATACTCAATCGGTAGAAATCTCTTTCCTTCTGATCCCATTTTTCTATCTCTGTGATTGATTATAATAGCTAGGGAAGCAAATAGGCTACCGGCTTCCTTTCATGAGAGTTGTGTGAGCATTCTTTGGATGAGCCCAAAACTCGAAAACTACCGAAAAGACGCATTTGCAGAATATTGTCGCTGGTGGCGAACTCCTCTAAGGTGAAGTAGTGATTGTTCGTAATTATATTGCTCTTGCATCTCCTAGGACTCAACTAGTTCTACTCGCATTGTTACTGATCATCCCTGGCCGTGTAGTCAGTCAAGAATTGGACCAGATCGAGCCAAAGGACGACGAGCGACAGGTACAAGACGATAATTTTGTGAACCACGAGGAGGCGCGCGAGTGCTTCAAAATCTTTAAGAGTCGAGTAGCGAGCTCCTCGCTATACAACACGAAAGATGAGCTCACAGACGAGCAACGTGCCTGCCGGTTT
>JAGRAT010000175.1 GCA_020434495.1 Bdellovibrionales bacterium
GGAATGACGGTGTCCGAGATGAGGCTTGTCGCTCGAATCAATCCGAAGAGCGATCCGACCGGAATCATCGCTGGAGATGATACGGCCTGTTGTATGCCATTTGGCTCTGGGAAAAACACCGTCTACACATTTAATCTGAATACTGGCCAATTTACTCTACAGCTTGAAAGAGAAGGGAATAGACCTCGAACTATCGCGCAATCAGTACTTACAAAAGACCGTGATTCTGGGAAATCGGTCCCAGAACTCGTTAGTCAGATTCTTCATGGCCACAAACATATAACCGAAGTCCTTGGCCCGGAAATCATGCAGGAGGGGACTGCCGTTGCCGCATGCGATAACGTCGAAGTGGCTCCAAACTATATGGAAAGTCGATACCTTGATGCTATCAAGATCATCTACACCGATTTTTTTAGAAAATACATGGCACGATATGGTACCGAGCAGAATTTGGAGACAGAGAAAGTTGTTGTCGGACTCGGTTACTCTGATGCCTTGCAGAATCTAAAGCGAGAGCCAAATACGTATGTGCCACTTGCACCAGTAAGCTACTCGGACAAGCTTGGTGAAATGGTCGGCAAACTGGATCTTACCACCGATACTTCTGCCGTTCGATGTGATGTTAGAGAAATTATGGTAGGGGAAGCTCGAAAGAACCCAGCGATTGAAGTATGTGGTGTGAGCTATCTGACCTATGAGGACACACACAGCGTTTCATGGCTTGAGGGCAAGGCGTATCAGGATAACCCTGGGTTCATCGAAAATTTCCACAATATGGAGAACGGTCTTATCGCAAAAGACATCGCGAATGAGCACTTTGACCGTCCAAATATGAGCTTAAAATACTCCCAGGAAGGCCGAGTCTTTGGTTATTTGATGGCTTGGGAAGGGAAGATGAATTCGAGCCATTCCGGGGAACCGGTGGTATACATTGCAGATCTCGCGGTCGAGCCGGGAAATAGAATGGCAGGTGGAAGGCTAGTCCACGCATTCGGGGATTTGTATAAAGAAAACTACATCAAGAACGGCCATCTTCCAGCCATTGTTGGTGAATTTCGTGAAGATACCTCGTATAAGCTCGTAAAGAAGCACTTACAGAAGCTCACGCAAAGGCTTGGGGTCGAGTTCGAGATCACGGAGCTCGGCACCGAACAGCGTAACGGTGAGCGCATGCACAGACTGGTCATTCGCCCCAAAGCTGCATAGAAGATTTCCTAGACATTCCTTTGATAACGCGTAAGGCTATCGCCTCTTGGTCGACCAGCGCTTGCGAGAGGAGAAGTTATGGATGAGGCGAAATTACACGAGCTCGTAGGAGGTTTCTTAAAAGACCTAGGAGGAGCTTTTAGTGTTCCGCTAGTACAGATCGGCGAGAAGCTTGGCCTCTATGAGAAGTTACATGAGTCAGGTCCGATGACTGCCGCAGAGCTTGCTTCCGCTACCAAGCTTTCTCCACGTTACATTGCCGAATGGTTAGCAGCCCAAGCATCTTCCAATTACATCCAGTACGATCCGGCAAATAAGAAGTTCTCACTTTCCCCGGAACAGGCGTTTATTCTAGCGGATAGAAGTAGTCCATTTTATCTCGCCCCTGCTTTTACCGTTGCTGCAGCATTTCAGCAGAATGAAGAGAAGGTAAGACAGGCGTTCAAGACTGGGGAAGGAATTCCTTGGGGAGAACAAACTGAGTGTCTCTCATGCGCAGTTGCAAACTTTTTCCGTCCTGGTTACGAGAATCATATTACCAGCAGTTGGCTGCCAGCTCTTAGTGGGGTAGTCGAAAAGCTTGAGAACGGTGCAGAGGTTGCGGACCTTGGCTGTGGACTCGGACTCTCAACCTATTTCATGGCTAAGGCATATCCAAAATCCAGTTTCGTGGGATATGACTTTCATGAGGGATCGATAGCCGAGGCTAAATCTCATGCTGAAAAGCACAAATTGCCCAATCTTCGATTTGAAGTTTCTACTGCCAAGGCGCTTCCTGGAAAATACGATCTCATCACCATATTTGATTGCTTACACGATATGGGAGATCCTGTTGGTGCGATGAAGCAGGTGAAAGAAGACTTAAAAGACGGCGGTACCTGCATGATTGTAGAACCTATGGCTGGAGATAAACTGGAAGAGAACTTGAACCCAATAAGTAGGTTGTTTTATGCGGCATCAACTATGTGCTGCATACCGACCTCTCTTGCGCAAGAAGAAGGGCTTGCTCTCGGAGCGCAAGCTGGGGAGAAGCGGATTCGAGAAGTGATCGTTGATGGTGCTGGATTTTCTGTACTTAAGCGGGTATCTGAAACACCATTTAATATGATTTTGGAAGCTCGTCCATAACTCAACCTGGTCGGTGCTATAACTCTTTTCCCTTCTTCCTGAAAAGAAGGTTGGCAATAGAAGCATAGCACCGCCTCGAATTTTTAAGGGTGCGTACCTATGTCGATACTCGTCTTTGATCTTGAGACAACAGGCCTTAACCCGTCAGAAGACCAAATTGTAGAGATTGCTTTGCAAGTTGGCTTAGGAAGGAATTCGGAAATTAAAACTCGCCGAATCAAGCCAACGAGAAAGATTAGTAAGGAGGCTACCGAAGTTCACGGAATTACAAATGCTGATGTAAAAGACTGTCCTGGGTTTCGACAGGTTGGAAAGTCGTTAAGGCAGTTCTTTGTTGATGCGGAGACGATCGTTGGATACAACGTAACCTTCGATCTCCAGGTTATGATGGCAGAATTTCACAGAAACAACATTGAGCCGGTGGCGTTTCATGAAAAGTACATAATTGATCCCTTGAATATCTGGCGGAAGCTCAGACCGCGAAAGCTAGAGAACGCCTATCAGGAGTTTTGTGGAAAGGAGCTCACAAATGCGCACAGCGCCGAGGGGGACGTCAAAGCGACAGGAGAAGTCTTTGAAGGGATGAAAAAGTATTTTGGGTTAGAAAGCTCGTCGCTAGAGGAGCTTTCTGCTCTTTCTCTCCCTGAAGACTGGGTTGGAGTGAATAATCAAATTCGCTGGAAAAATGGAGAGGCCTTATTCGCATTCGGGAAGGGGAGGGGAGAACCTGTTTGGGATTACCTGCAAAATAACCCAAGCTACTTTGATTGGATGAGGGGAGCGAACTTCCTCCCCCATGTACTTGATATTTGTCATAGCGCCCTTGAAATGGAGAAGGATCAGTTTCTTGCTTGGGTTCGTGAGACGTTTCGAAAAAGCTAGCCTTCATGTCACTCATCGAAGAACTCGCTCGATATGCTCATGTATATGAGGTTCAAAGGCTTGAGGCTATTGATGACGGAGTAAGGGAAGAGCTGTTTCTCGAGATTCAGAGGTTCTTCTTGAAGCGGAACCATGCTACCGGAGGACGAGTAAGCGACCTACGTTTTGAGATATATGTAAACCTTCATGATATTCCCACCCTGGCATTTCTTTATGATAAGGACCAAGGGAAATGGCTTCTTAGTTCTCTCTGTGATTCAGAGAACCATCTGGTCTTCAAGCGAATAAAAAGGCTACTGAAGAAGCATGGGGGCTACAGCCTTTTGAAAATTGCAGACCGCGCGTTTTAAGATGTTTCATTATCGAATCCGATCACTCGGTGCCCGGATTCTTTCAAGAGCAAGTGCAAGGAGCTCGGTATGATTCGCATAAAGCTCTGGCAAATAGTCTCGATCGATCGGGAGCCATTTTAACCTTGAGGACTCACTATCGACTTGAAGC
This sequence comes from Bdellovibrionales bacterium, assembly GCA_020434495.1. Taxonomy (GTDB): domain Bacteria; phylum Bdellovibrionota_C; class UBA2361; order UBA2361; family RFPC01; genus RFPC01. The sequence continues at coordinate 3,718 of JAGRAT010000175.1, forward strand.
GTTTGCCCTTCCAATGAGGCCTCCTCAACAATCTTCAGAGCGGCGGTAGTTTCCATCCAAGCCTTATCGGTATTTCGGGGGTCATCCACGTATCCCTGGTAAACTATGACGGCGTCATCCATATCCAGCCATAACCCAGTCTCTTCCGCCAACTCTCTTGCGAGTGTTTGCGTCACTTTCTCTCCAAAGTCGACCATTCCTCCGGGCAGAGCCCACTGTTTTGTGTCTGCTCGCTCAACAACCAGAAGGCGTAACTCGGTTCCATTTTTTGTACGTTGGATGATAATTGGATCGGCGGCGAAATTCGCTCCAGGAGTGCCGAGAAGCCCAGTTCCATCTTTGATTCCGGTTCTTCCTCGAGGATTGAGGACTTCTCCTTTTTCGTTTGTCGGGAGGTCGTTTTCATAGCTTCTGGCATCAGTTCGAAACATTTTTGTTCCCGGTGATGCGGCCCATCCATTTGGGCCGTTCCTTTCATATTCCGCAAGTACGGCGCTGTGTGTATAAGGCTCCTGTTCTGCCTCATCGTATTCAGGGCAGGGGATTTCCCAAGCAACTGCATCGTTGGGGACTCTTACGCGGAGCACTCCTTCCTTGATGTATGCTGGATGATCTTGCCGAGACTTTACATTTGTCGGAGGTAGATCGCGTTGGACCTTGTGTTGTGGGGGTTCTTGAGGAACTCGACTGTTCTCTGGTTCTCCTCGGGACGGATGATGACTTTGCATGGTGGCTCCAATTGACGGTTCTCGCCGATACAAACGACCTGGTCCTCCAGACATCTCGGCCTCACCACGCGATGATGCAAATAATCGATAGTTCTTATCTAATTCGTGTAAATTTGCTTCGATTCATGGCCAAATTGTGCGCAAAATGACAATTTTTGAGATGTTTAGCCCTCGCGGCTCAAATCTGTACCCTGAGAGATGCTTCCTTTCTCGAGAGAGGGCGAAGCTATAAATTTCGACTAGTTACCGAATCTTTGCCATCATTTCACGGTTAGATATTGGGTCTATTGTAAAACTTCGTTAGGTTCTTTTAGTAGCTAAGCTCAGGACGGTGCGTCTGATCATTTTTGAAGCGAATAGCCCGAGGCATCATTACCCTATCTTTTAAAATACGTCGTACGCGAGTGAGGAGGTAAAATGAAAAATGTGGTCCGGATTGCAAAAGCAGCCGTCGTTATCAGTGCACTTTTTGTAGGCAGCACGCTTTTGGCGCAGACCTTTGATGGTTTTACCCCAGCGCAAGAAATAGATTGTGACAATTACTCGGGGGCTGCATACGGCCTATGTGTTGCGTACTGTGAAGCGCAAGACTGTGACGTCAACCCACATCCATCTTGCGAAGCTTTACGAAGAAATTTTGAAAAGAGAACTGGCACCTCTATCTTTCCTTGCGATCCTCGCTGTGGAGATGGAGTAGTAAACCAGATAAATGAAGAGTGTGACGACGGAAATTCTATCGAGTGTGATGGGTGCTCGAACGACTGTCAGATTCAGCCACCGACAGCCCCAGGATGCAATCCAGGATTTCCTGGATGTGAGGGCGCAACATGTAACAACTTTATCGTTTGCAACGCTGGTTCAACCTGCGGATTCTCTGGTGTTTGCGGGACCTCTACCGTAGATGGGGTTACTCCTGGTCCGGGCTTTTGTGTTCTTGGTTCTACCAACTGTTCTGGACTCACCAGATGTCCAAAAGGGCAATCTCAGTGTGCGGCTAATGAGGTATGTTTTACCCAATCTTGTTGTGGTGACAATGTGTGTGTTCCAGACACGCAATTCTGTAGTGGTAACAATAGCTTCAAATAGTCACCCTTGCGCTAATGCCGTCTTAGCGCAATAAATTGGCTGCGGGCGAAGGGAAAGATCCTTTCGCTCGTGTGCTATTGGGATATTTTCGTCATGACTCAGATACAAGTCCCGGTATTGGTCGAAATACCAAAGGGGAGCAGGAATAAGTATGAATTTGATAAAGAAGCAAACGTTATCAAGTTTGATCGGATGCTTTTTTCATCCGTTCAGTATCCAACGGATTATGGATTCATCCCAGACACCTTAGCTTCCGACGGTGACCCCCTAGATGCTCTTGTTCTTGTATGGGAGCCGACATTTCCCGGGTGCTTAATCGAAACGAAACCCCTCGGCGTTTTTAAGATGCGAGACGAGAAGGGCGATGATGAAAAGATACTTACCGTCCCTGTTTCAGATCCATTGTGGAATCACCTAAATACCTTGAAAGATGCACCACCTCATCTCGTAAAAGAGATAGAGCACTTCTTCTCAATATACAAACAGTTAGAGGGGAAGGAAGTGGAAGTTATCGGTTGGGAAGACCGGGATGAAGCGATTAAGGTGATTGAAGAGTGTCGTGCTAGACACAAACCAAAATAGTCTCGCAAAAGTAGGGTGCTGAAGTAGAGCAGGGACAAGAATGCCTCGCCGATTAACGGACTTAAGGCTCTGCATCAAATATTCCCGTAAGATTTTCGGCTGTGATATCTTCCATAAAATTATGGATTTTAGTCCTTATTCGGAGGGGATCTCCGCCGCTTCTTCACTGCAAAGTTAGGCCGGTCACCAAAGTATGATGCACGGAAACCATCCTCCTTCACGAGATCCTGGGTCCTCTTCAGACCAGCTCTTGAAAGAGATCGTTACAAAACTCAAAGCCGCAGCAGGAACTCTCCTGGACGAGAGAGATGATGATGCGTATGAGCGTGAGAGGCCAGAGCTATCGGTCGGTTGGTTTCAAGCAACCGCGCACCGCATTCATTTCGGCAGATTTTCAGAAGGTCAGTTGGGAATTCTCGCGGGAGAGTTTCTGGATTACACCGAGCACATCACTGACAGAGAGAGTATTTCAACCGCGCGTAAGATGGTTCGGGGGATTGCTAAGTTGCTTAGCGATGAAACGTTGGAAACCCTGCCAAAAGCTCTCCCAATCTTGGTAGGAAAGAAAGTCCCAACTTCGAAGGACCTTATCGAGGTTTTAAGAGCGGAGCGATTTCATCCGTACAATGGGACGGATGCTCAAGATGTGAAGGAGCTCATTGGTCGAACTCAGCCAAGTAGGGAGGAACTCTCAGAGATAGCGAGTTTTCTTCTGCAAAGTACTCAAAATGGTTTAATGAGCTATTTCAGTAGTTGGACTCGGAGAGGGCTTGCTCGCGAGATACTCCCGATGATTGCGCCTGATGATGAAAAGTTGTGTGCGCTCTCAGTGCCGTCACTTGCGGTTCGTTCGGTTGTTGATCCTTCTGATGCGGTTCAAACAG
>JAGRAT010000176.1 GCA_020434495.1 Bdellovibrionales bacterium
GGTGGATAGAAAACCCAGCGAAGCTTTGTCCTGTCCCCATAATCTCAATAGAGTTTACATTAACTCGCTCAGGCAATGAGGCTATCCAGTACACAGTTTCTGCGATGTCATCCGCTGTAAATGGCTCCCATCCGTCATACACTTCAGAGGCTCTTGATTCGTTTCCTTTATGGCGAACAATAGAGAACTCCGTCTCACTAGCGGCAGGTTCGATATTCGACACCCGGACTTTCGTACCAAGCAATTCAGCCTTTAAGTTGAGCGAGAACTGCTTCACAAAGGCCTTGGTCCCACCGTAAACATTTCCACCAGGATATGGATAGGTTCCCGCTACAGATCCAACGTTGATGATTAGTCCGCGGTCCCTCTCTACCATATGGGGCAGCACAAGGTGCGTGATAAACGCTACTCCGGTAATATTGGTAGCAATCATGGTTCGCCAATCTTCCATATCAACGTTCTGTGTTGAGCCCACCCCAAGTGCAAGACCGGCATTGTTCACAAGTACGGATATGTTTGGCAGGTATGGTTTAAGAAGGGCCTCGAGCTTCTCCTCCTCTCGGACATCACACACCAAAGGGACTACCTCGATAGACTCACCGGAGAGCTTATCTCGCAATTCATTCAACTTCTCCTCTCGTCTTGCGAGCAGGAGCAATTTGGCACCAGCTTCTCCGAATCGCCTGGCAATAGCTGCCCCAAAGCCGGAGGAAGCACCAGTAATGAGGACATAACCGTGCTCAAGACCTTTTTCGATGGTCATGAGAAAGCCTCCTCAAACTCTCGAATATTATTGGCGATACGGCTCTCCGAATCTCCAACTATTGGGAGAAAGCTCTGCCCGGAGATCTTCTCAAAGGCTGACATGTAGTGCAGAGAGAGTTCTGAAATGTATTCCTCAGGAAGCGCGGGCGGTTCTCCTTGACCCATAAAGCCACGTGCGATGAGCCACTGTCGAACTGGCTCCTTATCGAGCATCTGCGGGTCTTGCCCGGAATGAAATCTCTCAGAATAAGAATCCTCTACCCAATACCGAGAGGAGTCCAAAGTGTGAATCTCGTCAGCGAGCACGACTTTTCCATCCAACAATCCAAACTCATACTTCGTATCCACAAGGAGCAACCCTCGCGAGGCAACCTCCTCGGTGGCAAAGGAAAATAGCTTCAGAGCTTTTTCTTTCACCTCTTCCCAAATCTCCGGAGAAACAAGTTCTCGCTCCAACAATGCCGATTCGCTAATCGGCTCATCGTGCAGCCCGCGTTCCGCTTTCGTCGATGGGGTGACAACAACCTGTTCCAGTCGCTGGTGTTTTCGCATTCCCTTTGGAAGGGTAATACCACTGATAGGTCTTCCCGCCTCATAGTCTCGCCAAGCACTGCCGGCAAGATAGGCTCGAACAACCACTTCTATCGGAAGGATCTCAACCTCACGGACCGCCATGACATTTGGATCTGGACAGGCGACAACGTGATTCTCAACAAGGTTTGCGGTCTTATCGAACCAAAACTCAGCAAGCTGATTGAGGACCTGCCCCTTAAATGGAACGGCCCCAAGAACCACATCAAAACAGCTAATACGATCGGTGGTAATCAGGTAGCGGAGTTTTTTGCCCCGGTATGTGTCTCGCACTTTTCCTTCATACCGATCTTCAAGAAATCCAAGGTTCGTATTACGAAGAACGTACTGTCCCTGCGCCTTTATTGCGTCTTCTTTGCTTTGCATTTTTCTTATTCTTTTTCTTCAGCTTTGGCTTCTTACCACTTAATACTTTTATCGCTTTTAAGTTGGTTTTAATAGCTTTCACAACATATTTTGAGGGGCGCCACTTCCCCTTTCTGTGCACAATAAGAGTTGCTGTATGGAGCAATTGACGAATTTCCTTCTTCCTTTTCTGCTTCAAGGGCTCACTCTCATCAAGGAGTAATGCGGCTGCCTTATTGTTGAACACCGCAGCTCGAAACAGTGGGTACGCTCCCGGGGATATGAGTGCCGCAGATTCCCCGTAGGCATCTCTAGCACATTTCGAAAGGACAGTGTCTCTCGGACCACCAAAGGATCGCTCAAGATACATATTCCCAAGCTTCCACCACGGATAGGCGAGATGAACATAGCTATCCCAGGTACTCTGATGAACAGCTGTTTCTAAAAACACCTGTTCCAGCTCCTCGAATGACGCTCCCCGCTTTTCAAGCTCGAAACTTTGGATAAGGCGCGAGAGATATAATCCAGTCTGCTGAACCGGTTCAAAGGAGAGATCCAACCCCGGCAAAGTGGTTACGATCTCCACCGGAACACTGCGATTCCCGTAAGTCCGCGGGAGGGTTTCCGAGTTCACCTCGCTATCTTGAAAAGAGACTTTTACTCGCTTCCCATCACCCCAGACCACAGCGGGCGCGCTCGGGAAGCGTCGGATAGCCCCCTTATGTGCACGAATCGGCGCAAAATGCCTTTCGATACTCTCATGAAATTCTTCGGGTAAAAACCGAAGCACCTGCTCCCGCAGACGAAGCGTCTTTGCTTCCTGAACATCCTTATTGAGCCGCGCAAGCACCACTCCGGGATAACTCGTATCAACAGCAAAAGAAAAAACATAGCGCGAACCAAAAATCATGACCGGAAGAATGCACGCGACTCCGACGATCGCCGCGCTCCACCGTTGAAACAGGACAAAGGTGAGTAACGCCACCACCAAGGGAAACATGAAGTAGTGTCTCTTTGAGAGATCCATCTCGCCGAAGAAAACACCAAGTGTTGAGCTCGAGGATTGATCGAGCAGCGAAAGCCCCCAAAAGAGCAGGCATGGAATGAGCAATATAACTACGGACTTTCCGTAGCGGCTAAGAAAGGACTTCATCACCTATCTTAAACTCCATCAGCTCCAGGAAACTCATCGACGCTTCTGGGGCGATAAGTTCATCAAATTCTTCCTCACTGAGCGTCATGTAATAAATGTTCCGACAACGGAGCACGCTCGGGAGGTAATGCTCCCGTTCCGCCTCCACCGGATCAATGACACCTCCAAACCCCGAAAAAAACTCTATAACAAGGCAAGGCTCGTCCTGCCCGTTCACTATAGTAAACAAACACCGAAATCCTTCCGCCCAAGAGGCGTATTTTGGGTATCTCGCTTCCGGGAGATCCGGCAATATTCCACCACAGACCAGAGTAATTTTCGCACGTGGGATTACGCGCTCTTTCCCAAAAACTCCAACCAAGACCCGGTAGAGCTGTGCTTCTCTGAGGTTATAATCTTCCACGTATCCACTATGCCACGAGGTCTATCGACAACACTAGAGTGATGCGATTCTCATCACAACTTAAAGGACTTATCTCCTTTGAATTCTCTCTTCATAGTGGTTATTCTAGAGTAATGACGACGCTTGACATTAAAATTTATCCAGACGAGGTCCTTCGTCAAAAAACAGAGCTCGTGACTGAGTTCTCAAAGGAGCTTCATCAGTTTCTCGACAATATGGCCGAGACCATGTACTCCGCCAATGGAGTCGGCCTTGCAGCACCTCAGGTTGGTGTCCTGCAGCGAATTACGGTTATTGATGTTTCCGAAGAGGGAAACGACCTCATGGAATTCATCAATCCGCAGATTATAGCAAGGGAAGGAAAGGTTCCATCAGAGGAAGGATGTTTGAGCATCCCTGACTTTCGTGACAAAATTTTTCGTGCAGAGACAGTGACGGTAGAAGCAGTTAATCGCCATGGTGAGCCCTTTTCCGTTGAGGCGGACGAGCTCCTTGCCATCTGCCTACAGCACGAGATTGATCATCTTGAAGGAGTGTTGTTTATCGATCACCTCACCCGCCTCAAGAAGGATATGTTCAAGCGGAAATGGAAAAAACGCCTGCTGGAGGCGGAGGCGTCCGCATAAAAAATGGCCATTTCCGTACTCTACTTTGGCACCCCTGACTTTGCAGTCCCAGCTCTCCGTGCTCTTGTTGAATCCGAAGATTATTCGGTAGAAGCAGTAATAACCCAACCCGACAAACCAGCAGGAAGAGGAAAGAAGCTCTCTCCTTCACCAGTAAAGAAATACGCTCTTTCACAAAGCATCCCTGTGCTTCAACCAGCAAAGCTCAAGAAAGAATGGGCAGAGACCAAAGAGGCTTTGTTAAAAATCTCACCTTCTTTTGACGTTGGAATCGTTTGCGCCTTTGGCCAAATATTAAAGAGCGAATGCTTGCAGTTTCCAAAACACGGGTGCATTAACATCCATGCCTCTTTACTTCCACGGTGGAGGGGAGCTGCACCAATCCAACGAGCGATCATGTCAGGTGATACAAAAACCGGCATCAGCCTGATGCAGATGGACGAAGGGCTCGACACTGGCCCCTGGTATGTCCAAGAGGAGCTTAAAATTACCCCCTCAACTACTACCATGGAGCTCCACGACTCTTTAGCAGAGCTCGGTGGACAAATGCTGGTAAAGCATCTCAAAGAGATTCTTCTCGGGAATCTTCCACAACACACCCAAGATGAATATCGGGTAACCTACGCGGATAAGATTGATAAGAACGAAGCGCTGTTGGATTGGTCGCAACCTGCCGAGTTTCTAGCCCACAAAATTCAGGGGCTAAGTCCGTTTCCAGGGGCTTTTACCTTTTTACATGGTCAACGGCTCAAGCTCCTTCGCGCTCGGTCAGTTGGCGATCTAGGAAATAGCCCCACCCTCACCCCGGGAAGCCTCTGTCGGGTAGAAAGTGACAAACTGGAAGTACAGTGTGGCTCTGGGGTTCTCTCGATTGAGGAGCTTCAGCTTGCAGGAAAAGGCAGACTTTCAACTCGAGAGTTCCTAAAAGGAATTCAGTTATCAACAGGGTTTCGATTGACTGAGTCTGCTGAGGCAAGTGACACTACAACTCATGAGTAAAACCAATGAAAAGTCCTCCATTCCCGTAGTTGCCGCATCAGTCCTTGCAGCAGACCTAGCCTTTCTTGCTCATGAAGTTCAGGATGTGGTGAATGGAGGGGCTCAGTGGCTACACATTGACGTAATGGATGGTCAGTTTGTACCACCAATAACCTTCGGGGCAAATATCGTTGCAGCTATTGGAAAAGCAGTGGATATCCCCCTCGATGTCCATCTCATGATTGAACAGCCCGAAAATCACATTGAAGCGTTCGCAAAAGCTGGTGCAAATCTCATCACCGTGCACCAAGAGGTTTCGCCACACCTTCATAGGACCCTTTCGGCCATCAAGGATTTCGGCATTCAATGCGGAGTAGCGATTAACCCGAGCACCCCAGCTGAATCGATATATCCGGTGCTTGATCTCGTTGATCTGGTTCTAGTCATGACGGTGAATCCCGGTTGGGGAGGGCAGCCTTTTTTGCCAAGGTGTGTTTCGAAAATTGAATCACTCTCTCAGAAACGAGATGAAGCCGGACTGGGATTTTACATCGAGGTCGACGGTGGCATTCAGCCAGATTCCGCAAGCCTCTGTAGAGCTGCCGGAGCAGATGTATTTGTAGCTGGATCGTATATATTCAAGGCAAAGGACCGGAAGAGCGCTATAGGGCTACTACAAGACTCAATCTCGTCCGACAACATGACAAGCCGCATCAATTAAGAATCGGCCTTAAAGACGAGAGGCTACTTCTTCGCCACAACTTCCAAGCTATTGGGGGTAAAGTATGACTGCGTGCCGTTATCCCAGTCCACTATCACCATCAAACCTTTTTCAGCGGGATCATTTGAGCCTGCCGCTGTTACTTCGGTACGAATCTCCTTCACGGTCCCCATGGAACCTTTCCCTTTTTTCCGACGTACCCGAGCCCCACTTTCAAGTGGTGCAACCGCTCCTGTTTTCTCTTCAACCATCGTAAAGGCTCCTAATAAGCGCTAGTCGTTTAGCGTATTCAAACTCCACTTGGGAGACAAGTCCCGATGGAAAGTCGCATACTTACTATTGTAACTACGCTGCTAATCTTTGCGTTCATTCCTATAGCCCGTGCAATCACCCTGACCAACGTATCGCTAGGCACAATCTCCAATCGAATACGCTCATATTTCCCGTCCACGGGGTTCTTGGATACTTAGCCATCAGATATGCAACGAAGCCACACATCCGCATTCTTACGTCCGCGCTCCTTACCTGCATATCCGTTAGCCTCTGTGACGAGATGCTCCAATGGCTTCATCCGGAGCGATTTTTTGATGTACAAGACCTTTTACTGAACGGGCTTTCTTCCCTTTTCGGGACCGCCACACGCCTGCTACCCCTGAAACGCATTTGGAGGGGATCTCAGCTCAATTTTCTATAGAAAATTCGAAGATCTGCCGACTTTCCTTCATAAGCTCCAATGAGACCGATTCGCCTCGGCTTTTCTCTGCATCAGATGAAGTAAGAGAGAAGATTTAAGGCGGATGGAGTGCCGGGGAGCACGTAAACGTTATGACAAAGAAAGCATCAAAACCTCTATTTTGTACCTTCTGTGGCAAATCCCAAGAGGAGGTACAAAAACTGGTAGCTGGGCCTGGCGTCTACATCTGTGATGAGTGCGTCGAGCTCTGTAACGACATTCTGCACGAGGAACTCGCTGCATATGAGGGAGATGGGGAGGATCTCGCTATCCCTACCCCGAAAGAGATCCTTCAGCACCTTGACGAGTACATCATCGGACAAGGACATGCGAAAAAGGTTCTCTCCGTTGCTGTGCACAACCACTACAAACGAATTAAGAGCAACCAGATACTTCGAAAGGACGATGTTGAGCTCCAGAAATCCAACATTCTTCTCGTTGGACCTACTGGATCGGGCAAAACCCTTCTGGCTCAAACACTCGCCCGCATTCTTGACGTCCCTTTTACTATCGCAGACGCAACCAGCCTCACTGAAGCCGGATATGTTGGAGAAGATGTCGAGAACATTATCGTGAACCTCTTACAAGCTGCAGACTACGATGTGGAGAAAGCTCAGCGAGGAATTGTTTACATCGATGAGATAGACAAGAT
>JAGRAT010000177.1 GCA_020434495.1 Bdellovibrionales bacterium
TTTCCTCTGGAGACTTAGGACGTGGCCTCATTTCCGGACCGATAACCTACAAAATAAAAACAGTTTCAGTTACTTACCATCTTACCGCACGTTTCCTACGTGTTACAGTGGGTTACCTAATAAGATGCGGTAAGCGACTGAAAAGATTATAAAACGATCGTTTTAATAGCAGCCACCGTAGAAATATCCGTTTTGGAGTTTCTACGGGAGAGCGATCGAGACAATTTCAAAACCCCTTTTCATGCCCCGAGCGGGGGCTCCATAGACTCCCCCCCCCCTCAAAATGCCCTTCTCAGGCCAATTCGAACACTAAACTTACAGAAAGTTCCTTGGAATCGAGCGACGTCCGTTGAGTACCGATGAAAATTCGATAGTCTGTAGTTCCCGTTGGTATCGAGAAGGCTCCTTTCACGATTCTCTGAAGTGGTTCCACCGTAAACGGTAATTACTTTGAAGAAGCACTGCGCTCAGAACGCATCATCGATTGACCAATCGAGTAGCAGTTAAACTGGCTGTTCCGTATGGCCTTGTCGAATTTTCGGGGTTGTAGAGATAATCTCTTCGTAAAGACATGAACGTTGGTAATTCATTGATAGCAGTCCTCGGGAAAACTGTACGGTAAAGTATTTCGCCTTTCTCTCCTTCAAAAAAACTTCCCTTAAAAACTTTCTGCCGTTTGCAATATTTATCGCTCACAAATTTTGTGACCTGCAGATTCAACATCAGCAATTTTATCTACCGCGTTTGCTCAGCCAAAGAAGGTGTGCAAACATTGCTTCACGCCGGAACACAGAGCGAATAGGAAAATACATGGGGTGTCGTGGAAAAGGTCGGTCTTCTATTCAAAATAGCGATCGCTCTGCCCGCGGTTCTACAAATCGCGATTCCGTTCGTCACAACACAGTTCGGGGCCCATTCGAAGTTCGTTTTGACGCATTAGAAAAAGAAGAACAAAACACGCCTCAAGAACTTCCAATTCGAAAGGGATATGGAAGACCAAAATCCTTAACATCATTTGATACAAATGGATTACCGCATTCGCAGGGCCTTTTGCGTTCAAATGGCCGCTCTCTTCCGAACAGCGCTCCTATTCGAAGATACGATTGTGAAAACTACCAATGCTGCCTCGAGCTCGCGGCAGCACTAGATTGGGAGAGTTTCACCTGTGTCGGTTGTTGTGGAGAAATTAACGACACCCTAGTTTGGAATGCCCACCTTGCCCAACGAGGAGACAAGGTAGCAGAAAAAATCTGCGATTTACCGAAGATACCGTGCCTGCACTCTACTTCTACACATGATAAATCTGCAGAGCCTACCACGGAAGCTGGGGAATCTACGGCCGATTCGGAGCAACCCGCAGCGGCAAACGAATCCCCCTTCAGGACCAAACGTTAGAAATTTTTATTGGTATCCGACTCAATTACTGAATGGGAACTACTTTGCGAAGGCAAGAATCGCCACGAGTACCATTCCAACAGCGTAAGGCAGTAGTTCTATCAAACTGTCGGTGACCCATCGAAGAATAGAATCAGAATTGTGATCGCTCATTTCGCTTACCTCTCGAAATACATTCGGACTGACCGAAGATTAGATCTGCTGGAGCTTCTATCATGCTTCTTGAATCGAGCTAACCTATTGAATCTCTGGAACAGTCGAGTCGGTAACAACTGGATGCTTCCCTTCGAAGAGCCAACATGCTCCGCCAAACAAGGCCAAGACATAGGCCTTCGCTCGAACAATAAGAGCAATTCCTAGAGCCTCAGCGGAGCTGGCGCCGAGCAAAGTCAGGTAGAATACAAATGCCCCTTCTTGGATTCCAAAGCCTTGCGGAGTTATCGGCAAAGCACTGAGGAGGAGAATTACTGGCAATACAACAAAGACATCAGCTACCGGAACAGAAGTCCAACCAACGGCATGCGCACACGCCATAACGTTCACCACTGCTAAACAGTGAAAGAGTAGGGAATACAACAAGACGAAACCGATACGCTTGGGACACTTTGCACTCAGGATGACGGCCTCCTGAAAAAGCGCTCCTTGTTTTGCAAACTTTTGGCCAACGGTTGGCAAAGAAGCCAATGCTCGCACAGCTGTTTTCGAGAGAAGAAAAACTGAGGCAAACAAAAAACAGATCGCTATTCCAAGTACGGTTATTTGCACCGGGACGGTAATGACAGAGCTCGTCCACATGAAAAGGCAAGCTAGGAGAAGCATCGCAAATAACCCAGAGTAACGTTCAAGAAATGTTGCGGCGGCGGCTTCTCTTTGACCGTGCTGCTTTCCGAGATACCAACTCCGCATCGCATCCCCCCCCACAAAGGAAGGAAGTAGCAAATTGAAGAAATAGCCGATCAAATATAAACGAAAGAGTCGGAATGCTCCTTCTGCTCCCCCCTGCGCCTCGAGGAGGACCTGCCATTTGATAACACTCACATAAACGAGAGCGATACTTATCAACATGAGATAGCAGATCATCCCAAAAGAAATGCCACGAAAAAGTGGCACAAGTTCCCCAATAGGGATCAAATAGAAAAGAATTGCCAACAAGAGAAGAGAGAGAACTCCCCTTCCAATCTGAAAGAAGCGACCTGACATCATCTTTACTCCGAATCTGCGATCATCGGAGGATTCTCTTCGTTGATGTTGAGAAGTCATGGATTTCAAAACCTTTACCGAACGGCAGAGAATGAAGCACGAGAGGAACTTGTCGCGGAGAGAGCCCTCCCTCGCAATGCTTTCTTATAGCCTTCGACGGTAAGCTTTGCGGTCCTCTCCCAATTGAACAAGGACGCTTGCTTCGCCCCGCGCTCTCGCAATTTCTCGCGAAGATCTGCGCTCTCAAGCGCCATAATGAGTTTCGAAACGGCATCCTCTGTGGACTGCGGAGAAAAGAGCAAAGCTGCATCACCAACAACTTCGGGTAAAGATGAGGTTCCAGAGAACTGGAGTCCCTGAAGCCATTGCTTCAAGGGGTGGTAACCCGAATCCCTCATACAGGCTCGGATAGAAAAAGAGATCAGCCTCTCGATACGCCATACGAAGCTGTGCGTCATCCAGATACCCGGTCGATACGACCTGCTCTGCTATTCCCAATCGTGCAATATCATCTAGAAAACGGGGATACTGATCATCTTTTGAGATCTCTCCCACCATGACTAGGCACGGCAGAGGTTTTTGATCAACGCGAAACTCGTTAACGACTTCAGCAAAACACTCCAGAAGAAACGAAATATTTTTTCGCTGATCTATTCCGCCGACATAGAGAATAATGGGCTGCTCACTACTCATCGAAAAGCGTGTCCGCAAAAGATCATTGTGGGGAGTACGCTCAAAAAAAGATGGATCTACACCTAAGGGAGTCACGACAAGCTTCTCTTCCGGAACGCCAAGGAGTTCACAGACATCCTTGGCAGTGTTTTCACTAATCGCTAATACTGCTTGAGCATTCTTAATGGACTGCAACTCGAGCCAACGCGCGAGCTGGAATCGGCGATCATCCTTCTTGGGGGCATAAAGCTCCTTGAAAATCAGCGGAATGAGATCGAGAACTGTCACCACATATGGCTTACGGCACCAGGAAGGGGCGTCAACATGCACCGGAAAATGCAACAGATTTGCCTCGCTAATTTTTGGTCCAGATAAGGAGAGTGGGTAGAGAAGTTGATGTCGTACTGTTGTTCTTCCAGCGGGCAGATAGTCTACAAGGTGATCGAGAAAACCTCCTCGTCCTACCTGATTGTACCGAAAAGAAGAAAGCTCCCCATCATTCCCGAGCAGCGCTGGAAGCCGAGAACTCAGCTCCGCAACATACCGTCCGGTTCCCCGAATCGCGTGAGCGCGAAACTGCGGATCGAGTGCACTCGTATCAAGCGCAACGTGCATGCTTATCTCCCTGCGACATAAAGACCTCAAGGGCCCGTGCAGCAAACGTATCATAGGATAGCTCTGCAACCCGCGACCTGCCTGCTATCACCAGCTTTGATCTCAAATCGGAAGACCGGAGGATTTCGTCAAAAAGTACCGCGAGATGCGCTGGTTCTTTGGAATTCACGAGTACACCCCCCTCACCGATGGTCTCTGGCAACGCCGAGGAGGAGTATGCCACAACAGGAAGGCCAAAGTGCATCGCCTCAATCACCGGCAAGCAGAACCCCTCGTGTTCGCTCATACAGAGGTAGAGATCCGCTCCCTCATAGAGAGACCGAAGCTCAGAATCCGCCAAACACCCTGGAAACTCCACAGCATCTCGAAGGCCAAGCTGCTCCACTAAATATCGGATAGAAAAGGCATACAGCTCTGTATCAATCTCTATCCCGACAAGCCAAAGCCGACTTTGCGGCGCGATGTATCGTCGATAAAAGTAAAAGGCCCGAATGACGTCCTCCAAACACTTATTCGGAGCAAACCGTCCAACATGCAACAGATGCGGTCCTGGCTGGGAACGAAGAATCCTTGTAATTCCCTCATTCGGCTCGTGACTCCAACGCGCTGGATCAATAGGAAGCGGCAAGACAATGGGATCAACTCCGTGTGATCGCAATTCATCCGCATTGAAAGTGGAGTCAGCGATTACCCGATCTGAAATAGCGAGCAACTCAGGAAGCTCCTCTTCTCCTTGGCGAATATTCTCCACTATTCTCGGATTCACTCCCTCAAACCATCGAGACGGAGTCAGGTTATGATAAATGATAGATCGAGTAGCTGAGGTCAGAGAACGGTATCGATCGTTGAGCGGGGACCCCAGAGAGTAATGTAACAGGACTTCCCCAGAAAATTCGTTAGGAAACTCAGTCAACTCCTTTGACCGCCCTTTCAGTTTCGGATGAGTATGAAGTGAAAAAATTTCGCTCTCGTAACCCGCTTCATGAAAAACTCGCTGCAGCGAGAGCACTTCACTAGAGATAGCATCTCCATAGCTCAAGGTGTGGACTAACTGGTGTACTGCTCGTCGCTCTGCCATAACCGATTACAACGCCTCCGCAAAACCCTCTCTGTGAGCTGAGTAAGTAGAGATTCCGATGATAAGGGTAATCCCAGACCAAGCAGTCAACTGCACGAGATCTATCACATCCGGCCAGGTGCCGTAGTAGAGCACATCTTGATAACACGCGGTGAAAACAGCAAACGGATTGAAGGCCAAAAAGGGCTGAAAAGCTGGTGGAACCGATGAGGCCGGATACAGCACCGGACAGAGAAAAAAGAGCAGGGTGAGGGCGTTTCCGACCAAATGCTGAACGTCTCGATAAGCAACATTAAAGGTCCCGAGAAACAGCGCGAGTCCATACAAGAAGACCGTTTGCACTATCATTAGTAAGGGAAGAAGGAGAAGGGTCCAATGAAATCCAACTCCAGATGCAAACATGAAGATAAAAAGGAGCGGTAACGAAAGCAAAAAGTGAACGAGACTTGTCAGAACCGAAACGGCCGACAAGAGATGCGCGGGGAACAGGCTCTTTGTAATGAGGCTCCCCCCTGAGGAGATGGAGGTGCTCCCTTCCAACATCGCAGAAGACACATGAAGCCACTGCAACAACCCACAGAAGAGGAAGATGGTATAGTTCTCAACTTCGGTAAAGCGAATGTAGTACTTAAAAACAAGGGTATACACCGCCATAAGGCAGAGCGGATTAAGAAAGGACCATATGAGGCCAAGCATCGATCCTCGATACCGAGCATGCAAGTGACGCTCAACAAGCGCTGCGACAAGGGCTCTATACTTCCAAAGTTCTGTGAGGTGAGAGATCACGCCTGCCCCCCTTCAAAACTACTGCTCCCTCCGATACTACTGCTCCCGTCAACTGCTCCGAGCCACTCGGTCTTGAGATACACCCTACCAACCTGCTGCACCGAAGAGCGCACCGAGAACTTTATACACCGCTTCCAGTAGTCGAATGGGTAACCATCCTCCCTATGCACAGCCACATCCAACCAATACTCACCCGAAAGGAGCGAGAGCTGGGGGATGGTGCACCGAACAGTACCAGACTGACGTCCATCAACCGAGAGGGTCACCCGCTCGATATCGGTGTTCGTTCCAAAAAGAAGAGTCCCATCAAGATGATGAATCCCTACCCCGAACACGAGAGAATCGGCCACTGGCTCTCGCACGGAATATTGTAATTTGATCGAGAACGGGTCTCCAGGATGGAAGATAAAGTGCTCATCTTCGGAACGATCCAAAAGGGACACGTGAGTCAATTCAACTTCTCGACTTCCCCACCGTTCAAATCCGTCGCGAGCCCCGTCGTCTCGAGTCATTCGGTCTCCATCCTTATTTAGAGACCCAGACTCTTCCCCACGGTGAATATTGTGGAGCTCTTCCAACGACTGCTCTTCCCTGTCTTCAATAAACTGGCGGTAGGCATCAATAACGCGGCGTGGCTCCCCTCTGTCTTTAACCACCCCCTTATCGAGCCAAATGACTTCATCACACCATCGTTCCACTGCGGCGAGATCATGAGTCACGAGCATTAAGGTCACCCCTCGCTCCCGCAACTCAGAAATTTTCCCTTTACACTTACTGATAAAGCCTTCATCCCCAACAGCCAAAACTTCATCAATAAGTAAAACCTCTGGATCACAATGGATAGCGAGACTAAATCCAAGGCGCATAAACATTCCAGAGGAATACGTTCGCACCGGCTCATCGATGTACTCCTCGAGTTCGGCGAAGGAAACAATTTCGTCAAACCTTTCTGAGATCTGTTTCTTGGTGAGCCCTTGAATCATCCCACCGAGGTAAACATTTTCACGCCCCGTAAAGTCCGGATGAAACCCTGCGCCAAGTTCAATAAGCGCAGAAACTCGACCACTACAATCGATCTCCCCCGAGTCCGGCTTATAAATCCCGGTAATAAGCTTCAGTAAGGTAGATTT
>JAGRAT010000178.1 GCA_020434495.1 Bdellovibrionales bacterium
GGGAGACCCTCCGGTCTCCTGCTATAGCAGCCCTCAAAAGAACCCACCGCTTCGCGGCAATTTCTTTTGAGAACTGCCATAGTAAGTTCGTGGGCTGCAAGTACACAATTTTAGCAAATTCACCATAACTCTTCTTAGCAACTCTCACTTGTCATAGAGCTTAGTGGCATTTTCTTGGTGCTTAATCTAAGTTTCTTTTATTGGGGGGTGCTCGCTTGGACGCGAAGTCTCTGGTAGGAGTACATGTGAAACTACGGAAAGAGGGAGGATACTCGCCATTTGAGGTCATTGGAGGGGCACTGATCCTCTCTATCGGAATCTCCATCTCCTATTTTCTCATCGATTGGATGAACGGGGTAAAAGCCGATCGAGCCCGACGCCGCAATCCTCTCCAACAGTCCGAGCAGATGATCAAAAAAGTCGAGCCCGGAGAGGAATTCGGCAGTTACGTTATCACTTTCCAACTTTAGAGCGGTCCTCAGTGGGGAAATCGTAAGACTTGTATGCTGACGACGAAGAAATCTTAGTTATACCTAGTTCCGTTCTGTAGAGATAAAGAGCAAGCACCTGAGTACATACTGTCAAGTCAAGGGCTTGTTCGTTTTTCTCTTGAGAGCCGCTCTGTGTAGTCCCTCCGCGGGCTAGATGAAACACGCATGTAACATAGGTGCTCACACCGATATTTCTACAAGTGTTAGCTCTAGAACGACGCGATTTCAGAACTTGATCCAGATCTTTGGGTCTTTTCTCCCTCAGCATGGTCCCCTCCAGTGGTGGAATGCCCCATAGTTGAGTGACCGGCACCAACCGGAGGGTGCTGCTCTAGACGTGGTGCTGACTTTGCGTTCTGGCAGGCAGGGTGGAAGAATCCATCGCGTGCGCAGATACCTCTCTTGGAAAGTGGTTGATCGAATACCTTAATCTCCAGATGTTGCAAGCAAAGTCCGGGAATCACCCGGACCCGTAGGAGCGGTCCTTTGCCCTCTTTCTCTTTGTCCGCAGAATCTCCCTCTCCATCCGGATCGGGTGTTGGGGTAACGAGAAAGGGCTCAGGTGCATTTGGATCTGCTGGAGCGATAGAGGGGATTGATGGAGACGAAGCTGTTTGAGTATTCAACCCTCGAGAATGCCGAGTTGGGGCTTGGTTTCGGTTAATTGTTGCTCCTCGTGGTGTTCCCCCAACGGAACTTGGAGCTTCGAAGGCACTTGAAGGTGCTGTCAAACTGAATGGGTTTTGATCCTTTACCTTATGTTTCTCTTCCTCTAGTCGCTGGTTATAAGTGTCAACGAGCTCTCGAAGTTTGTCGAGCTCTGGGTCTTCGGAGCCTTGGAAATTCTCTACGCTGACACCAAGGGCTTCAGCCGGGAGATAGAAAACAAGCGGTTGCCCAACGCAATTTTTGGAAATTACTTTGTCCTGTAAGGCACGAATTCTCTCTGTAATCTTTCGCTGCTCCTTCTCATCGCTAAGGAGTGACATCTCTTCGTAAGCAGCCATGAGCTCTGTTTCTTCGCGACTCTGCCCGTTGAGATCGTAGCCTGGGCCGAGGGCGGAAGGATCGGCTCTTTCTTTAATCACTTCGGAAAGCCGAAATAGGGAGAGGGTATGTTGTCCACTGAAGAGTCTGCCGCACTCATTCGATTCCTTCCCGTGACGGAGGCAGTCCGGTAGAAGGCTTCGGGGTTCTACTTTTTCAATTTTTGCGATGAGTCCCAAGCAAAGACTATCGTCTTCTTCGACTTTGAAATCCCAGCTATCGCCTACCTCGCGTGCACAGGCATAGCTCGCATAATCCTCGTACGTTGAGAGGAGCTGCGCTTTCGCGGCTTTCTTTTCCTTCAGTCGGACGAGAGAGGTCTTAAGCCGTAACTCTTGCAGCTTAAAGCGCTCCTCAAGATTTTTCCCAGCCTTCGAGCGGAGAAATGGAGATTTCGTCTGCCTATCAGCGAGCGAGCAATTTGAATATGCACAAAATAAGAAGAGAGAAATAGCAATCAGAGTGAGATAGCTTCTGGAGAAGGAGAAAAACCGCATCATTCCGATAAAAATTCCATGAGTAAGGGAAGTTTGAGCACCTAACGAGGGTAATGGCCCCTTTTAGAAATAAGTGTACCTTGACTTTGTTAACCCCACAATAATACTGCTTTTCCTGATAGAGGCTTTCCAGATAAGCTTTTAAGGTCAATTCATCCGGTACCGATTCGATTGCATGAAACGATTCCTCTCCTCAATCACCCTCTCGCTTGGGATTTCGGTAGTCTTTGCCTCATGCGGGCTCGTTACCACGAAGCTGGAGACCAAGACCTTTCAGCAGCGAATTCAGGAGATTCCTGATCTTCCAATTTCGAATTTGCGAGATGAGGTAAGGATTCGGTGGAATGATCGCGCCGTTCCGTTTATACAAGCAAACAGTGATCAGGATGCATTTTTTGCATTGGGATTGGTTCATGCCCATCTCCGTCTTGGACAGATGGAGATTTTGAAAAGGCTTGCCTCAGGCCGACTGTCGGAGATGGTTGGGCCGTTCGCTAGAGATATTGATCATACACTACGAATTGTGGGAATTGGTCGAGCGTCCGGAAAGTTGCTTGAAGATATGGATGCCGAGAGCAAGGGGCTGCTCTCGGCTTTTGTTTCGGGCATTAATTGGTATCAAAATCATCTTAAAGAACTTCCCCCTGAGTATGAGTTGCTTGGAATGGAGCAAGAGCAGTGGAGCGAACATGACGTTCTCCTGATTACACGTCTTGCTGGAGTAGATCTCTCATGGATCTTTTATCTCGGGTTTTTACGTATTGAAGACGAATCGCTGCGTAGTGTCATGTGGCAGAGGTTTCTCGCTGAGCGCGAGAGTTCTCCTTCGTCATTTAGCGCAGCGATGAGTTTAGAGAATGCTCGAGAGAGCGGAGACTTGGAGCGTCTTGTTTCACTCCTCAAGGATTTTTCTCGCTCAGGCAGTAACTCAGTGGTGGTGTCTGGTGAGAAGTCGAAAAGCGGTGCTGCGCTCATCGCTAGTGATCCCCATTTAGGGATCTCTATTCCTAATTTTTGGCTTCTTGCGGGGATTCGTTCGGAGTCTTTTCATGTCGTTGGGATGATGATTCCAGGGATACCTTTTTTTGCCCTTGGGAGGAATCCAACGTCGGCTTGGGGTGGAACGAATATGCGGGGAATCAGCACGCACCTCTATTCATTGGGGGAGCAGGAGGTTGCTGAGGCCGAAAAGAGTGAGGTAACAATCTCCTCTCGGGGCTGGTTTGATGACCACCGTGAAATTCGAAACTCGAAGTATGGTCCTATTCTCTCAGATTCTCCGTTGTTGCCTCCATTTGAGTCACCGATTGCATTTCAGTGGGTCGGGCACCTTGGGACGACAAATGAGATAGGGAGTTTCCTGCGTGCCAGTCGAGCAGAATCATTTGAGGAGTTCCGGGAGGCATTTGCCGGGTATGGAGTCTCTGCGCAGAATCTCCTGTACGCGGATATTAACGGCAATGTGGGGCAGATTCTCGCTTACCATCAGCCAATCCTTAGAGATCCTTCAAAAACCCTCGATCTCATAAAATCGTTGGACAATCCAATCGTTGGCTATAGAGACGCCACTGCCCTGCCAGCTGTGAAGAATCCCCCTGATGGATTTATCGCTTCAGCGAACAATCGACCCGTCGAGCTCGATGTTCCAATTGCACTCTCTTACGCGCATCCAGATAGATACCGTAGATTGGTTGAGCTTTTGTCCGGCTTGCCATCGGTCACCGTGGATGACCTTATGCGAGTTCAACAAGATGTTTTTTCTGAGTCCTCGCTACAGACGAGAGATCGCTTGATGCAGTTATTGACTCAAGCCGATACGGAATCGTTCCTGGGCCGAAAGAAGGGCTTATTCTCGGCGTTTGCCCAATGGGATGGAAATCTATCACCGTCTTCTCGCGGGGCCCTAGCATATCACCTGGTGCTCAGTGCCTTTGTACCTATGGCATTTGAACAGCTATTCCCGGATAGGACCCTTCGCACGATGCTCCTTCGCGGATCGTATTGGTTGTCATCGCTGAATGAGATGCTCCATGATTCGCCGACCCGAGAAGTGCTTCGTGGCATCTTGTTAGAGGCCTTTGCTGAGGCCACATCTTCGTTTTATCGATATGATGCTTGGGGAGATCTTCATCGGCAAAGGATTCAGCATCCGCTGGGGAGATTACCCCTCGTGGGCTATCGTTTCCAGTTTGAAGAGTATGGAGCTCCTGGGGGTAATGATACTCTTCTGAAGAGTGGTCATGGCTTTTCCCTTGAAAAGCATTTTGTCACTTATGGAGCTCAAGCAAGGCACATCAGTGATCTGCAGGATATCGATGCGAATTACTTTGTCCTGCTTGGCGGGCAAGATGGGTGGCTGGAGAACGAAAATCTTACTGACCAAGTTGATCTCTGGCAGAGGGGAGAGTACATCCATTTGCCCCTTTCCAAGGAAGAGGTTGAGAAAGCGTTTCCCTTTGTGACCCACTTACACTCACAAAAATGCCCTGAATTTGGGAAAAATAGCGTTACTTGCTTAGTGCCCGAAAGCAGGTAAAAGAATGCGTTATGGTGTCACCAAATGATGGGCCAGCGGGGGATGACCGAGACCCATTAAATTCAGATAGCGAATTTGTCGATCTTCCGATTCGACCGGAAACAGAGGCGTTTGTCCGTGTGCTTGAAGGGCTGGGTAGCCCACGTAATACCCCTATGGAGAAGCTGCTGGACTCCTGTGAGCTTTGGCGGCGGCGTGAGGCGGGAGCGAAAGGAAAAATTGTGGATCTCCTTGCCGCTGAAGAGGAGGAAGGTAGAGCGATTGATTGGCCTCCTGCTCTAAAGACCCTGGTGGAGGAATTTCTTGGTTACCTTGAAGCGCTCCAGCAGGAACTCCCCGTTGGACATCCTATTCGACCTGCTCGCGGTCCTATCTGCCTCGGCCAATATCGTATAGAGAAAGCAGATGGCAAAGAGATAAATCTCGTGCTTTTTGAGGTGATCAATGGAGAGGGGGAGAAGCTCTCTTATGATGGAGAGTCATTTGAAGTGTGTCGTGGTGGGCCTGCGCTGATTCAGATATGGCATACGGACGAAGACTACGACCAACAGCTTCATGTTCGTGATCCAAGAGAGGATGATGGTGAAGAGCGCTCTATACCGGATGCTATCACGACGCCATTTACCTTTCTCTCTCCCGGAGCAGCTGCAGAACGGGTGGAAGCGCTGGTGAACCCTTATGATATGAATGTCAGAGCGACCTATCAGGAAGAAGAGAGCTGCCACCTCATAAAGGAGCTGAATTTGGCCACCGAGATTTTTCTTGGTGATGCAGGACAAGAATTTGAGGGGATAGAGATCGAAACGATTACCATGAGTGAGAAGCAAGACCCGGATTATCCATATAGCTGCCTTCTTTCATTTACTATTCCTCAAGGAGAGTTCTCTGTGGCTCTCAGCTTAGGTGAAGACGGGCTCTGGATGATAGATTTTGCCCAGGACGGGTCATCTTCGTAAGCCCCTTCTCCTTGCGAGATCTTCTAAACACTTTTTTCTAAACTAGGTCGTTTCTACACCCAATGACCATCTCTTTCAAAGCTACGTTTTCTCCCAAGTTGTCGATGTAGAGAACGGCCTCTGCGATATCATTTGGCCGAATCATTTTGGAAGAGTCAAAAGGACAATGGGCTGCCATGTCAGTATCTACCCAACTGGGAGAAATGGCAGTAACCCGAATTCCGAGAGGCTCTAGCTCATTGTGTAACGATTCATTGAGCCCGCGGAGTGCGAATTTAGTGGAACAGTACGCGCCAGCTCCTGGAAAGCCGACCGTCCCAGCAATCGACGCGAGATTGATTATGGTGCCCGCCTTCGCCTCCTTCATCCAGGGGACGGCATTGTGGAGTACGAGGTATGCTCCGATAACGTTCACATCGTAGATGTAACGAAAATCTTCTAAGGAGAGCTCTACAGTGCCAGGTCTGTTCGCACCAGCGTTGTTGAAGAGAAGATCGAGGGTCTGCCACTTTCCCTTTAGGACTTCGTAAGCATGACTGACTTCGTTTTCCTTTGTAACATCACAAACGACTGGAAACGCCTTGCCTCCAGCAGAATGTATTTCAGCACAAAGCGCTTCCAATTTGTCCTCCGATCGAGCGAGTACTGCTACTTCATATGAGGCCCGAGCAAGTCGCTTTGCTACACATGCTCCAATGCCTCTACTAGCGCCGGTGACTAAAGCTGTTTTCATGGAGTAATTGAACCTCTAGGTTGTCTTAATAAACTGCATAAACTCATCGCGAGTTTTCTGGTCATCCAGAAAGCATCCTCTCATGGAGTTCGTTACCATAGTGCTTGACTGAGATTGTACCCCACGCATCATCATACACATATGACTGCCCTCAACGACGCAGGCAACTCCTTGTGGTTTGAGAAGCTCATCGAGAGCGCGGGTGATTTGTCCAGTGAAACGTTCCTGGACCTGAAGGCGTCTTGCAAACATGTTTACGATCCTGGGTATTTTTGATAACCCAATGATCTTCCCATTTGGGATGTAGGCCACATGAGCCTTTCCGAAAAACGGAAGAAGATGGTGCTCGCAGAGGGAGTAGTACTCAATGCCGCGAACGATAACCATTTCGGAGCAGTCTTCTTGAAAGAGGGCATCTCCAACAAGCTCTTCGACGGTCTGATGATAACCTTCTGTGAGCTCTTGTATCGCCTTCTGAAAACGATAAGGGGTCTTCACGAGGCCCTCTCGCTTCGCATCTTCACCAATTTCTTTTAAGAGTACTGAACAAGCCTGCTCAAGTTCTTTGTT
>JAGRAT010000017.1 GCA_020434495.1 Bdellovibrionales bacterium
GCTCTTCATGTTTGGAAATAACGGGCGATCGGCTCGAAACATTCCGCTCTATCAGTTTAATTTACGATTGAACACCAAAGGAAACATGGTGCTCGACTCATTTGTCCGTGCCAAGTGGGATTCACCACAAAGCGAGATATCTTCGAGAGGCCACACCGACCAGTGTATTGCTAAACGACCTGACGGTGTGACGCTTTCATCGCACGACAGTGAGACCTTTCTCGTCAATAGAAATCTTCAGAGTGAAGCGACTCTTAGAGTGCTCGATTTAGTTGTCGAAATGGATACTGCGTTTTCAACTATGTTTGGGTCGGACGCAGTTTCTCAGATTTCTACGGTATTTAACGCAATGGAAGTTATTTATGAGCGTGACCTTGGAATCACCCTCAACCTCCAGATTGGAACCACCCCGATAACTATCTCAAGTGCCGTTGGTAGCGATGCGCTGGATGAATATTCCGGGGTTTCTCATGCCTTTAGCGGTGATCTCTATCATCTCTACTCTGCTGAGGAAGCCGGTGGCCTACTTGGAATTGCTTACCTAGGTGTAGTTTGTGCGGCACCTTCTTTTAGTACTGGCATTACCTATCATACGGATACGGCAGAAGACATTTTAACAGCCGCGCATGAAATTGGTCATAATTTTAACGCTGAACATGATGATGCCACGGATAATCCACCAACCATCATGTACTCCTCTTCTGCTTCAAACTTGATATCTGAGTTCTCAGACATATCAAAGGGGCAGATTTCTACGTTTGTATCGGGCAATGGAAGTTGTATGGATACCACAGAGAGTGGTAGCGGCGGCGGAAGTTCCACTCCAACTCCATCTTCCTCACCAACACCGACGGGTACCCCAGGCGGAACAATTGATGATCCGTCAGAAGGCACAGTCGACGGCGAGCTCTTTGTCGATCTCTATAGCTTTCGATTCCAAGGAAAGACATTCCTGGGTGTTGAGACCTACACAGAAGACGATCTTTCGCCAAGCACGTCTGTTGAGATCTATTACAAACGCAGGAGAAAGCAGAGCTATGAACTTTTCACCGCTGATTCGACTGATGAGGATGGAGAGCTCTATGTAAGAGCTCGAAAGGGGTATTACTTTGCTCAATCCGGGGATAGCCAGAGCGAGGAAGTACGAGTGCGCCGGGGGCGATAAGTTGAGCTTCGTTCTTGCACTGCCCACTTAAACTCTATCTGTGCGGAGATTGAACTCTCCGGTAAGCTTGTAGAGATATGCAGCTTACCTCTTACGTAAGATCTCGATACTTCCTTCACGTTTTTGCTGCTTTCCTTATATTGGGAAGTTCTCTGTTTCGACTCTCTGATCTTGGTGAGAATCCTTCCGGCTTCTTCTGCGATGAGGCATCTATAGGATTTAATGCACTAAGTGTACTTGAAACCGGGAAGGACCAGTACGGAACTTCTTTTCCAGCCTATTTTCGCTCCTTCGGAGACTACAAGTTTGGGACCTACATTTACTCTACTGCCCTTTCGGTGGGGTTTTTGGGGCGGACCAATTTCGCCGTCCGTTTGCCAGCAGCGCTATTTCTTGTTGGTGCTATCTGCGTCAGCTACCTGCTCATCTACGTTCTCGTAGGTCCGTGGAGTGCTATAACTGCTGTTTTTATCCTCAGTTTTGAGCCGTGGCTTAATCATGCCTCGCATATTGGGTTTTCTCTATCTGCTGTTCCTCTGTTTCTTGGGGGAGGGGTGCTGTTATTTCTAAAAGGAATAAAGAGAAGAGATTGTCTTCTCGAATCTTCAGCGCTCCCCTTCGCTCTTGCCTTTTATACATATGCAACGATGAGGCTGTTTGTTCCCCTGCTTGTAGGGCTTCTTTTCTTGGTGCACATTTCAGAACTTAAAAAGGATCGCATTCTCTTACTTCGTGTGGGGAGGTTTGTCCTTTTTCTTGGAGCGCTCATGGCTCCACTCTCCTATTACTTACTCAACGAAGACGGGTTTTTAGAGAGAGCGAGTTATCTGGCCATCTTTTCTACTCCCTACTTAGATCACTCGGCAGGATATCAATACCTTGAACCATTGTCGCAGGTTCAGCCCTGGCTTCAAGAGCTATTGCGGCATGATCAGCTAAAGTTCCTTCCCATTATAGTGATTCAATATCTTCTTCATTACTCGCCTAGCTATCTCTTTATATCCGGCAACCCAAACCTTCGATTTGGAACTCCTCTTTTTGGAAATCACTTGCCACTTACCGCCATTGGGGTAGTGCTTGCGCTCCTGTGGTGTCTTTTTCAACGTAAGCGCCCTCATCTCCTAATTTTTGGATGGGTGCTGCTCGCCGGCATCCCTGGCGCGCTCACTTGGGAGGATGTTCCCCACGCGGGGCGGTTTATCATGGGATCATATGCGATAAGTCTCTTTGCTGCGATTGGAGTTGGAGAAACGCTGAGGACTTTTTGGGCTCTTGGAGAAGGACGGTCAGTGCTCGTGAGACTCTTTTGTGTTCTCACTTTCTTACTGCTCTTGACTCCACACTTTGCAAAGATGAAGCGGTACTATTCCTACTATCGTACTGAGTATTCCACTGCGGCTAGTGGATGGATGCAGTACGGTTATCAAGAATCAATACAATATATCGCCCATGAGCATGAGAAGTATCAACGAGTAGTTATGATAATGGGGGGACTTCATTATCTTCCAGAGATTTTTGTCCTCTGGTATTCAGATATTTCTCCTTCAGATTGGCTAGAGGAACATGTCCTTCCTTATCACATTGAGATTCAAGAGCATTCTGAATCGATACCAGCCATCACTGACAATACCCTATACGTTATTGCTCCCCCACTTGAGAAAGTTCCTTCTGAGCTCTCGTTGCTCAAGATCATTCATTGGGAAGATGGAATCGGAGAAGCGATTGGTTTTTACAACACTGAATAAATTCTCTGTCCTATGAAGACGAAGGTGGTTTTAGAAGGAGTAGTGTGAGTTGTGGTTGTTGATTCGCCTGAGAAAGAACAGCAGCTCCTGCCTCTTGAAGGATTGAAAGGCGCGCTAATTTCGCCGCTTCCTCTGCGGTATCGGCGCTGGTCAGTCGTGAGGCCGCTTCAGTGACCGCTAATTCTTGGGACTGAAGATTTCTGATGGCAGAGTCGATTCTCGAGAGTCCTGCTCCAAGTAGCCCTCGGGACTGTTGCACTTTAGTGCGGAGCTCTTCCAATGAGTTTAGAGCAGAAAGTGCATCCAAAACGGAAGTAACATTACTGCTCGTTTGGGCTAGGGACTCGTAGTCAATAACTGTTTCGGTATCCTGTACGTTTATGCTGAGCAGATTCTGTTCGGAGCCTGAGATTGAAACAGAATCCAAAACTCCATCTCCGTTGATATCCAGCGTACCGTCGAGGTTCACGTCACCGTAAGAACCGCCACCCCCCAGGTAGGAGATATCGCCATTGGCTTCTACTAATGCCGATTCCTCAACTGCAAACGTGCCTCCAGAGTCTGTTCCCTCAACGTATATGGAGAGTGTGATCGAGTCGTCTGATTTTTCAATTCCAAGGAGCAACTGTTCAATCGCGGAGATCTTGGTAACGGCCTGTACTTCGGTCTTTGTCGTCGTTGTTGTGTACGGTCCAGACTCCGAGCCAAAGAAGGTTGAGGTGGTGATGTTGAGGTCATTTGCATTAGTAGAGGCTTCTGCAGTTACAGATACGATATCATCATAGCCATCGAGATTGATATCAGTAACAAATAGGCCGGATTGTAGGAGGTCTCCTCCAGCAACTTTCGTATTGTTAATAGTAGTAGTGAATGTGCCAGTCCCTTGGAACTGGTATGCGAGATTGAGGTAATCAAGCGATAAGACACTTTCTCCTACCTGTAGATTCGCGCCTCCTACGCCAGAATCGAAAAGACGCACTCCATTGAATTCTGCGCTTTGGTAGATACGGTCGTACTCAGCTGCTAAGCTTTGATACTCTTCATCGAGAGCAGATCGTTGGGTGGAGGAAAGCGTGCCATTTGCAGATTGCTCGGCGAGCTCCGTTTGTCGCTCAAGAATCGATGTTAAAGTATCAAGCGTTTGATCCGCGATATTAAATAGCGAGACGCCATCGTTGGCATTCCGAATACCTTGCTGAAAAATCTTACTTGAAACATTCAAATTCGAAGCTAGAGCAAGAGATGCCGCGTCATCTGAAGCGTGATTGATGCGTTGTCCGGTGGAGAGACGTTCGAAAACCTTGGTCAACTGACTACCAGTCGAAGAGAGCTGTCTAAGAGCCCTCAGAGAAGAGATGTTCGACTGTATCGTGATAGCCACGGTAACAACTTCCTTGTGTACAACTGGCTCCATGCACCTCCATGCATATAGGAGCCACGCGCCATCCGAAAAAAGAGATCGGAAGACGTGCTCTCATAAGATCGAGTAATCACAGGAATTTTGTAGATTCTAACGCTATTTGTTCAGATGAATGCTTAAAAATACGTAGAACTCTTAGAGGTGATGCTCGAAATGCTTCACGAACTAATAGTAATTCGTAGTGGTAGAGCTCGCCACTGTGATCTTCCTACCGCCCCTCTTCCGCTAGTAACAAGGCCGCTTCTGGTGAATCTGCCAAGGTAATCAACTTTCCACTAACACCAATTGCTTGTTGGCTCAAAGCGAGCTTGTCAGCTGGTTGCCCCTTCACTCCGGTGAGAATCAGCTTTCGCCCCTTTTCTGTAAGAAAACCATTCACGTCATCCAAGGTAAATGCGGACTCGGAGTTGAGATATTTTACTTGACTGAGATCTACTATGAGATCTCGCCGGAACTGAGAGCAGTCCAACGCTAACCCAAAAAGCGCACCTCGAAAGCGTGCGCCGGAGGATTCCGGAGAGGTCACCGCTCCAAGAGCCTCGTCAGTCACTGTTGCCAAAAAGGCGCTGCCCAAATCGCGACAACTGAAAAACGAAGTGTCTGTTGGAGAAACTCCAGCGCAATGTTGGTCTCCTAAGAACGCATGGAGCCTGTTCTCATAGCGCGAGCTGGGGGGAGTTGGTCCTTCTTGGCTGCCGTCATTTCTGGTCTGTAGATTTGTCATGTGTCTCTCCTCACTACAGGGCTTTCTTAATCTTTATATTACACTTTCAGAGCCTAACGAAGAATCTCTCAAACTGAAGTGAAATAGTAACGTTACTGCTGCGATTTGAGCTAACTCGTCTCGATAAGGTTGTCCAGAGTTAGCCGCGTGCTATACCCATTCCAGATAGTTCTCCCT
Source organism: Bdellovibrionales bacterium (assembly GCA_020434495.1). Classification (GTDB taxonomy): domain Bacteria; phylum Bdellovibrionota_C; class UBA2361; order UBA2361; family RFPC01; genus RFPC01. Next base: position 5,232 of record JAGRAT010000017.1, read on the forward strand.
TTGGCTGCTCGTCGTCTATCGAGATAAAACTCAACGCCGTTTCCATCCGGATCCTCGGTGTAGAGAGCCCAGCTAATTCCGTGATCTACCATCTGGTAATGGATGTTCATCGAATCCAATCGCCGGATTACTTCTTTCAGTTCCGCTGTTTCCTTCACTTCAAAGGCGCTGTGATACAGGCCAACCGCGTTCAGAGGAGGGGGAGCGGCACTGCTCCCTAACGCCTGGAGAGCGATGTCGTGATGCGCCTCTCCGACGGTTAAGAAAGAATAGTGATCTTCTAGCCGTTCAGAAACTGTTGCATTCAACGCTGTCGTGTAAAACTTCTCTGCCCGAGTAAGTTCTTTAACTTTAAGATGCACGTGTCCAAGTTTCATTTTATCTTTCCTGATAGGCTACTATCGATAGACCACTTCCCAGCGCCAGTGATTGCGAGAGAGAGCACCATACCTATCACGAGAAGATGATATTCAAAGCCTTCGCCTGGTTGTTGTCCGGACCAGTTCATAAAGAAACCATTTTGCCAGTGAACGGTTGCAATGGCACCGAGCATTACGAGTGCTAATGAAGCGGCTACGAAACGTGTGAAGAAGCCGAAGATAAGGGCAAGGGCTCCGAGCGATTCTGCCGTAATGACAAGTACGGCGATTATATAGGGAAGGCCCATAGTTCCAGTGAAAAATCCTACGGTTCCTTGAAAACCGTGTCCTCCAAACCATCCAATTGTCTTCTGAATTCCGTGAGGGAGTATTACAGCGGCCAGCGAGATTCTCAAAAGAAAAGGAGCGAATTCACCTTCAGTGTGTAGCAATTTTGCAAGTAAGTTTTTCATGAGAAGACTCCAGTTAAATATAGTTGACACAGCAACTATATGATACGTTAGTTGACGTGTCAACTATTATGAGGTATCTTTTCCTCATGAGCGCAAAATCGACCGATATTTTGAATGCCTGGGGAGCTTTTTTTGTCGCCCATGCACTTGCCGTAAAGGAGATTCAGGAGGAGATCTTAGAAGTCTCTCCTCTGACATTGCACGAATATGATGTCTTGCTCGCCGTGAGTCGTGCAGAAGGCCAGTGCCTCCGATATTCGACACTGGCAGAGCAGAGTATTTTTACCAGAAGTGGAATTACTCGAGTGGCCAAGAGACTTGAAGATAGGAAGTTTCTCGAGAGGCAGCAGTGTTCCACGGATAAGCGTGGCGCTTACGCCTGCCTTACTCCAGAGGGGGAGACTGCTCTGAAAAAGTGTTGGATGGTGTATTCAAGGGCTATTCTGAACATTTTTGATAGCGCTCTAACCCAGAGCGACGCAAAAGAACTAGAACGCCTCATGGAGAAGGTAATACAACAAATGCGACCCGAGCCCTTGGTGAAGATTGGAAGCCGATGAAAAATTCTGTCATTGAAGTGAATGACGGCTCAATGAGCTTGACAGGGCTTCAAGCTTTTCTTTTGTACCAATGCCAGCGTCCATATGAAGTCCGTATTTCGTAGTTTTTGTTTAGCGCAGCATACCCGTCTTCTGAGAGCCTCTTGTCTCGCACAACCAAATGCCGAAACTTCCCTGTCTGTATATCCTGCAGACTAGCATGCTGCACGTCGATAGGCTTGGATAGCTCATTCCGAAAGGATCCTTCCATCCAATATGGAGAAAGATCCCTCGTAGAAATAGTTGCAACTTTGGGATGAGTAGATTTTGTCTCTCGAGCAAGAATTTCAAGTACATGTGCTGCCGATCTTTGTTGTTCGATCTGCGGTGCTGCGATGAACATTCCTCCCACGAGAATCAGTGCAAGAGAGCAGGCAAAAATTGAAGTCCCCGGAATACCAGTGGCCAATGGTTCCTTGTTGATAAACGATAAAGAATTGCTCCTTTTGCGGGTAAGAAAAATGACCGCCAGTAAGAGTGATAGCCCTGGAATTGCCGGAGTCGAGTATGCAGGGAGAATGGATTTGGCAAAGGTAAAGAAAAGGAGAGGGCAAAATGCTAGGCAGAGGACAAAGACAAAGAGTGGTTCCCGTCTGAGTCCTTGGATGGTTGATATATGTTTTTTGATTCCACTCAGGAAGTAGAGAAGCCAAGGAAGCATCGAAAGAGCAACCATCCACCAAATAGATCCATATGGTCGGATATGCGCCGCTCCGTGTTTTCCGCCGTAATCACTACTTACAAATCGAAGATAGTTCTCTGTAATGAAAAAATATGACGTTGCACCGGGAGCTTCTTTCTCGAGGAAGTAAAACCAAGGGAGTATACAAGCAAAAAAGATCAACAATCCCATTGCCCAAGGGAGGCGAAACAAGCTTCGGAGATCTCTACGATAGAGAGCAGTAACAACTATAGGGAATCCGATAACCACCAGGCCAGCTGGGCCCTTGGTGAGAAAGCTGAATGCCGAAAACAGGAACACGAGAAGTCCTGGGAAAAATGACGGTTTTTCCGCAAATATAAAAAAGGCGTAAGCGACCAAAGCCGCAGTTGTAAACGCTGCAAAAGTAACATCGACAGTACTACTTCCACCTAGGAAGAACATCAGGGGGGATGTAATGCAGATAAGAGAGGCGAGATATCCGACTTCCGGAGAGAGAAATCTTCTGGAGAAGATTACGAGTGAAGCCGTGATAATGAGTAATCCTAGAAAACTCGGTAATCGTGCGCTCCATTCATCAATACCAAAAATGGAATAGGAGATAGCTGTCAGCCAAAAATGAAACGGAGGCTTACTCAAGTACGGTTCTAGTCCCTCCTCGGATGGGAGCTTGGGGGTTACCCAATCCCCTGAGGAGACCATGTTGTGAGCTATGGTTGCATAACGCGTCTCGGTGGGATCGAGCAGATCTCCCGATTCAAGTGTGAATAGGCGGAGTGACAATACGAGGATAAGAATGCACGGGAGAAAAAGTGCCGAGCGAATCAGAAGGTCAGTAGATCGGGGAAGCTGTTTCATAACGAAGCGGAAAGGAGAAAGATAGTAATTTTAAAGAGTTAAATCGATTGGTCCCTCCTGCTCGTGCCAGCGCTTAAGTGACCACCGGCAGAGGCCTTGTTTCTTCGGCCCAACTCAACACGAACCATTTCGGTTTACCACACCGTTAGACGCTAAGAGACTTCATAAATTCAATCAGATAATCTGTGGTATCGCTAATCTTCACCCATACAGTGAACAACGATGGTCCGCGAATGAGGTGAAGCTCGATGTTCCCACAAGTAGATGCCCTGCCAGGTTCCAAGAGTCATCTCTCCTGACACCACGGGTATCACTACCGAAGTCTGGGTCAGAGCGGCCTTGATATGAGAAGGCATGTCGTCAGGTCCCTCGAAAGTGTGGGTAAATCCGCTATCGTTCTCTGGAATGAGTTTGTTCAGAAAATATTCCAGATCTCTTTTCGCAGAGGGGTCAGCATTTTCTTGGATAATCAAGCTAGCAGAGGTGTGGCGAACAAAAACCGTACAAAGGCCATTTTGAACGCATGAATTGGTTACGGCGTCCCGCACTTTTCTAGTGATCTCAAGTAGCCCCTGATGCTTGGTGACAATTTGAAGCTCCTCGCTGAAAATCATGGATATGAAACCGTAGCGCGAAATGAAAATGTCACTTCGTTCCCAATTGAGCGGCAATCTTATTCATTAGACCTCTGCCGGGGTGGTATTTTACGATCAACTTGGAGGGGGCATCAACTTTTTCTCCAGAAAGGGGATGGCGAATTGAACGGCCCATTCGAACCCCAGGACTGAAGGTTCCGAGAAGATTCTTTAGCCGAACCGTATGCCCTTCTGCAAGACCATCGCGAACTGCAGAGAAGAAAGCCCGTGCAAACTCTTTACGAAACTTTGTTCGTTCGAACGCGGGGTGATGTCCTGACAGTGTGTCGACGAAGCGCGGAAAGTTTATGGCCTGCGCTACTCCGGCACCGGCGGGTGTGTTCTGTGTCTTTGCGAAAAAATCCACTCTTTGATGTGCTTCTCGCAATTGTTCCGGCGAATACAGGGAGAAATTGAGTTTTTGGGATGGTTGGAAAACCATTCTGAACGGGAGTTTCGGGGCTGCGTCGATCCCTCCTGGAACAATGTATGTCGCGCGGGTTTGATCAACGATATAGAAGCTTCCAAAGCCTCTTATCTTTAGTCCCCGATGCTCAACCAAAGCATCGGTAACTGCATTACTCAAAGCACGAATTAACCCCGTGCAGAGCTTTTGGAGTTTGGTCTTTCCAAGTTTTGAAAGTTCGTTGTTCTGGTCAATTCTTTTGGCAAAATTCGGATCATTCAAAATTCGCTTAACAATGAGGGGAGTAGTCTCAGATCTCGTCTTACTTACCTGCGCAACCAACTTCTCGTGTTGCAAGAGTCCTTCAGATGCACCCTCTGGAGATGAACCACCACCGCCGGTTCCATTTCCCCCGTCCTCTTCTTGTCGATGTCGCAAAAAAGTTAGGGATTGTAAACCTCTATCGAAAGCATTGGGAAGAACTCCTGCATCAAGAATTGACGCGGACTCAAGAATTGCCGGACGGAGAGCCCGTTGAACGTTCGAAATTACCACGAGTACTACCCCACTAATATCCTCTCTCGGGCAAGATACCGCCTCGCATGAGGTAGTCAAGCTTGAGGAGCTTTTATGTTCAATGCAGGGTGTCGCTCTCTTGAAAGCTGTAAAATCCCTCTGAAGAGAAGATTATGTGGTCAAGGAACGTAATTCCGAGGAGCTTTCCGGCCTCGAGTAGCACTCGAGTTACTTTGCGATCAGCTTCGCTTGGAGCCACGTTCCCTGAAGGGTGATTGTGCGCAGCTACTACGGCGCAGGCTCTATCCGCAATAGCATCTGCAAAAACTTCACGAGGGTGAATCTGTGACGAGTTCACCAGCCCCACGGTAACAACTCTGGTCGCTATCACCTCGTGCGCTCCGTTAAGGGATATGGTGATAAAGTGTTCCTTCTCTCGGTTCGCCCAGTGCGCCACAAGAGGCAAGACGTCTTTCGCTTCCTGAATTCTGACTCCCCGTGGCCGTATCCGTCTTCTGGCGAACTCAAAAGCTGCAAGCACCTTAGTGGCCTTCGCGGGACCCATCCCGGTGATTCCTTGCAAGTCATCGAACGTTACGCCATCGTTTTGTCTGTCAATAACACGAAGCAGCTCTCGCGCTACCTCGTGGACTCCAACTCCACGGATCCCACTGCCGAGGAGAATCGCCAGAAGCTCTTCATCCAATAGTGCCTCTGGCCCGCTGGCCTCCAGCTTTTCCCGTGGGCGCTCCCTGACTGTAAGTTCATGAATTGGTTTCACTTCAGATATTCGAGAAGATGAGCAGAGATGTTCCTTTTTTCTCGTTTTAAATGGCCCCGTATCAAAAAGCACAGCAAGGATCCCTTGAGAAGTGCTACTGATCTACCGCACCCGCAAATTGAACTTGTGGGTTGCAGACTCGCAACTTGAGATGAAAAGGGCATAAGCTGAAATTATCGTTTCCGCTTATCAAGCTCACTTCCGGTGACGCTCGCATCTCTGAAATCGAATGGAGACTCTATTATGAAACTGCACCGCGTCTACTTACAACGATTACATAAAAGCGCTTCCTATAGACCATTGGGTACTCAAGATGGATTTACCCTTATTGAGCTGTTGGTCGTGATTGCAATAATCGCAGTGCTTGTTGGCTTGCTTCTTCCGGCGGTACAGAAAGTTCGAGAAGCGGCAGCACGAATGTCTTGTACCAACAATCTCCGTCAGCTGGCACTTGCGCAAACGAACTTCTTTAACCAAAACGGCAGTTTTGCTCCATCGATTGCAAGGCTCGGGCTTGATTCAGAGTATCCGAATACTCAAAAGGAAGGGTATGGGTTCGAATTTACTTTCCCAGATTCCCAAACATTTTGGATTACCGGAAAGCCCGTCATCCCTGGAGTAACCGGATCAGTTGATTGCAGAGTAAACGAGCTCGAAGAGATCTCTTGCGCTCCAAATGTTGAGGCAGAAGAGGGCCGTCGTCGCATGTTCGAAGAAGTGCATAGTGAAGCAGGAAAGGCCGTTGGCGCACTGCTCCTTGAAATGCCTACAGCTGTAGGTGATGTTGCTCGAGCTGTAAATTCCAAAAAGAATCTTCGTCTTGCCTTGGATCGACTCGATTCAAACAGTGACAATTCAATAAGCCCAAGCGAAATTTTCGGATCTCAATTAATCGATCCTACTGGAGCGTTGGATTCTCTCCTCCCTGCTATTCAAGATGCGATGCAGATTGGGGCTGCAGGAGAGAATTTCTCAAATATTCCGGCAGTGGCCATCAAGTCGCTGCTTGGTGTTTCCTCGACTGAGGTTCCTGGGCTCGTCAGTGCAGAGTTCCGAGATGGGATTTCAAACTCGGAAAGCGACCAACAATCTCAGCACACTGGTGTTGTCATAGCAGCTTTTGGAGACGGTAGCGTACGATTTGTAACCGAGAGAAAGGCGAATTGGCCAAAGAGGCTTTCTTCAGAGCAGAGCTCCTTCTCGGCATCTCTTAAAACGATAGATGCTGGAAATAAAGCTCTTAGTGGGCCCTTCAGATACCGAGATGTCAACGGCAATAACATTATCGGAGTGCTGGTTGCCCTCCAACAGTCTGATTCGACCTATGGAGGGCTCGTTATTACTGAGCATACAACTGGGATGCTCTCAGGTGTCACTGGAGCTGGGGAGCTCTCTATGGAGTTTCCGAAAGGGCTCAGTGGTCCCTTTAACCTAGACTTCCGCACTAAGCCGTTTAAATCATCGACACCAAAGGCACAGGTGAAAAAATAATTAGATGGATTCTCGATGGAGGACTGGTGTGGTCGCTAGTCCTCCACTCTTTTGATCAAGACTTCTTTACGAACTCAGATTTGAGTTTCATGGCGCCAATTCCATCAATCTTACAATCGATATTGTGGTCACCTTCTACAAGCCGAATATTCTTCACGCGCGTTCCAACCTTGACAACAGCCGAGCTCCCCTTCACTTTGAGCCCTTTAATGACCGTAACAGAGTCCCCATCTTTCAGTTCATTTCCATTAGCATCGACGTACTGCGGAGCTGAGTCGTCGTTTAGGCTGGAAGCTGCTTTGCCCCATTCGTGAGCGCATTCTGGACAGACAAAAATCAATCCATCTTCATAAGTAAACTCGGAGTGGCATTTTGGACAGGGAGGAAGTGAAGTCATAGTTTCACCATTCTAGCATCGAGTTTATAGTTTTTCGAGCCCCTGGAGCTTCTCGTTTTTCATCCAATGGCACCGTACTGATGAAACTATAGTTTCGGCAGGATGTATTTTTCAGATTCCTTCTAGTGCTATCATCGCCTGCATGGGAAATCTCGCTCAAATCGAAGACGTCGCTCTCCACCTTGGAACGGAGCAACTTTTCACGGACCTCAATCTTTCCGTTTCTGACGATACAAAGCTTGCAATCGTTGGCGCCAATGGATCTGGTAAGTCGTCTCTCTTAAGGCTTTTAATGAAGGAGATTGAGCCGGACTCTGGTCGAGTTATTCACGCTCCCTCCGTTCGTATCGGTTATGTCCCTCAGCAGGAAAAGTTTGTGCCTGGAGAGTCCGTGCTTGAAGCAGGAATTCGTAAGCTGTCTTATATTGGAGATGAGCACACTCAAAGAATACTGGCCGCAAAGGTGTTAACAAAAGCTGGATTTGAGTCTCATTCCGTACTAGCTGATGAGCTCTCAGGCGGATGGCGAAAGCGACTCAGTCTTGCTACCGCAATGGCGAATGATCCCCAGCTGCTGGTGCTCGATGAGCCGACAAACCATCTGGATCTTTCTGGGCTACACTGGCTCGAAGAGCTTCTGAAAACTTCGAGATTCCCATGGGTGCTCGTTTCGCATGACAGGTACTTTCTCGAGCAAGTATCCAAAAAAATATTGGAACTCTCGCGAGTGTATCCTCGAGGTTATAAAACCTATGAGGGAAGCTACCTAGAATTTCGGGAAAAGAAAAAGGGATATCTCGAGCAAGAAAACAGGAGAATTGCCTCCCTCGCAAACAAAGCAAGAAGAGAGTTGGAGTGGGCTTCTCGGAGTCCAAAGGCCCGGACTGGAAAAGCATCGTTTCGGATGAAACAGGCGGAGAGGCTAGCCGCAGAGTTGCGAGAGGCGAAGAGCCAAAAAGAAGCAACGCAGGAAGTAGTCGAGTTTCAGACAGGAGACAAGGGCTCGAAAGAACTTGTGCAGTGCATTCAAGTTTCATTTGCATTCGATAGTAATGAGATTCTGAAAAAGTTCTCCTTTACTGTAAAAAACCGAAACTGTATCGGACTTCTTGGGCGAAACGGCGATGGAAAATCGACCTTGTTAAAACTTCTCGGTGGAGCACTCTCTCCACAATCCGGGAAGATAAAGCGGATTCAGGGATTACGCTTTGCGTATTTCGAGCAGCTCCGAGCGAGCCTATCAGAGTGGAATACCCTTGGAGAACTGCTAGGTGAGGGGAGTGACTCCGTCGTGTATCAAGATAAGTCATATCACGTTATCGGATGGGGCAGACGGTTTGGATTTGAGCCCGAAGACCACTCCAAGGCTATTGATTCACTTTCTGGTGGTGAACAGGCGAGAGCTCTGCTCTCTATGCTTGTGAGACAAGAGGCGGACGTCCTGTTGTTGGATGAGCCGACAAATGATCTCGATATTCCAATGCTTGAGGCCCTTGAAGGGATGATCTTGGAGTTTGACGGTGCAGTGGTGCTTGTGACCCATGACCGATACATGCTTGATGAGGTTTGTACTCACTTCCTCGGATTTATGGGTGGGGGAGAGTTGAAAAACTTTGCTTCATTTGAGCAATGGAATGATGCCATTTTAGAAAAAGAGGCTAAGGTTAAGGCTCAAAGCAGATCCGGTCAATCAGTTGTGCCAGGGGATGAAGTACCAAAGAAGAAACCGAGCAAGCTCACCTATAACGATCAAAGAGAATACGGGAAAATCGAAGGGCAGATTGAGAAAGCTGAAGCGGCTTTGAGCGCGCTTGAGGAGCGTGCTGCCGATCCGAATGAACATCAAGATCCCAAAAAGAGCGCCCAGCTAACCTCCGAGCTTGCAGCAGCCAAGGACAAGGTCGAAAAGCTCTATGTGAGATGGGAGGAGCTCGATACTTTAAAGAGGTCTTTCGAGTAGTTCTCTCCTGCAGAAAAGGGGTTACCTTTTGCCTCCTGCAGTACCATACTGTTTTGCATGCACGTTGAAGACGACAATCCAAAAAACCACCTCCACAAACTCCTAAAAGAATTCGAGGCCAATCGAGGCATGGCTGGAATGGTGTGTGGCCGCCCGATAGAGTTGATGCCACCTGAGGATCAAGAGCGAATCTTTACCGGATTTTGCACAGCCGAGAATATGAAAATTCTTGCCATTTCCAGAGAGAAACTTCTTTTAACTGAAAAGTTAGAACTTACAGAATCTGAACAGCTCAAAGTAGGCAAAGCCACCCGCACCCTTGAAGCGCTACTAGATGCTTTTAACAGCTTTATCTCTTCAACAATTGATCGCGAAACCTTGCGGCAGAAGGTGCAGAAAATATTGGAGGTTCCGATTCCGACTTCGGAGGAGGATCTCACAGATTCACTTTCGACTCTGATCGAAACTCTTCTGTTTCTCTCAACCCAAACTCTTCATGGGAAAGACGATTGGGACCGGATGATAGATTGCGTGCAGCTTCATGACGCCTTACAGAGAACTATTAAAGTTTGCAACGCTCTTCAACGTAACAAAACGGAAGAGACCGAGTACGAGAAACAGGGTGAATCGATCTCAGACACTCTCATTTTCTGCAAGAAGCATATTGAAACTTTAGAAGCGTACTTTCGCGGCGAGTTCCCAGCCAGCTATCTGCAACCGTTTTTTGGAGAACTTTTTACGGATCTTAACCGCGTTTGGGGTGAAGGTGGCGAAACAACTTAAGTAAGCCCCTTCCTGCTCCGACCAACTAACGAAATCACGTTACAACTCTTTTCAGGACTGTCCGAGTCCCAAGTTGCTAGGTATCCTTTGAGAGTATAATTTCCTTTAAGAAACTTGGTAGGAGAGGGGTATGCGAGCGTTATTACTCACCGTTATTTCAACCTTGCTTGTCCTTGGAGCGGTATCTGCTGCTGCTCAGGAGTGCAGCGAATCTGATCAGACCCTCCAGGATTCATGTATTTCGGATGCTATTCAAACTTGCATCGATGTTCAGCCAAGTTGCCAAGACCGGGTACAAACCGAACAAAATGTAGATCAAAGTGTTACCGAGCAGTGTTGTTGCAAGAATGGCAATCAGGTTTCCAAGGCGAAGTTCAACAAGTGCCGTAATAAGTTCCGACAACTCTTCCAGAAAGCTCGAAACGTCTTCACCTCAGACTTTCGACAAGCAATAAGGGCATCTCTAAAGGAGCTCGACTACGATCAAGATTGCAATTCCGGTTGTGATTTTTGATAAGAATATTCCGATCATTCTCTATTACTAAGACTGTGGCCACAGCAATGAGTGGCAAACTTTGCTATAAGCTTAGCCCTTGGTTGAAGAATAAAAACGGCGCGATCGGACAACCTACGGACAAGTGATCTGAACTCTCGGATTACTCACCAAATTACCAATTGAATTGCATGTTGGTGCACACCTATCGAAATTTGCATCTGATCCGTACTGTCCAGTGGCGAAAATCCAGTTACTTCCTGCGGGGGCTGAGAGAGTTATGGATGGAGACCCCAATGAGTACTCGTTATCGTAGGGCTCTGCGTCTGACGAGGATTGTTCTCCACCGCTATTCGTGAAAAGCGCTGTCACGCTGGTCGCGCCAGAGGAGAGGGACTGATCCCACTGAACAAAAGCGATGCTGTAGCAGGTACAGTTCCCAGAGTCTCCCATTCGAAATGCAAAGCTTGCTGGATGTTCCCCAGGCTGGCAAGGACATGCTTTCGCGCCCGAGCAGTCGGGGTCTTCGCAATCTATAAGGCCATCTCCGTCATTGTCACTTCCATCCTTGCAACATGTTTCACTTAAAGTGCACTGATCTATTCGCAAGGACTGGCGAGCTTGGCGCAGACCGAAGATGCTACTGTCGTCAACGCTATCATCACACTCAACACATGAGTTTCCTTTGCAGGCTTTGATTTTTTCCACCAATGCCCGGATATCCGCGATCTCTTGCTTCACATCAGTTGCATTTTGATCTAAGGCATCGAGCAGTTCCTGAACTGTAACGGAATCAGAAAAGAGGTTGTCGCTGCCTAATCCGAACTTCTTAGCGGATTTTCGGAGCTCTCGAAGTTCTCTATTTAACTTCAATGGAAGCACTTCGGTGATCGGTCGAGCAGGATCCAATCCTCCGAGCTTGTTTGCAAAAATTGAACTTTGCCGTTTAAACCCTCGAATCGTTCTCACGCGAACGAATAGCGGCTTAACAGCGCGTGACTTTTTTAACACCTGCTGCTTTCCCTTCGCATTGGTGATTTGAATCCCTTTTTTCCCCTTCCCAGTGGAAACACATTCGTAAGTGAGAGTGTTTATCTCGCCTAAAAACTCTATGACCTGTGCAGTGGCATTGGAGACCAAGGTCGTCATCGTCAATGCTAGAAGGAGGATGGAGAGGAGAAACGGGGAGATGAGATGAATCATGATGTGGAAACTTTCCAATGGTCACGAAAGGCTCTAATACTAACCATGACAGAATCTCTTCGCAATCGATGGTTGAATACACCGTAATCCAGTGTTCGAGCGGATTGTTTGCCGCGCCAATATTATCCCCGGCCTGAGTATTCTGAGTGATAAAGGGGACTTATCTCTTACCATCGCATCGACTACTCTCATGTGGCTGCACTTGAGGTTGTTGCATCAAATACTATGGTGAGTGATGAAGCAAAAGACGGCTACCAAAGGAAAAATTGTGAGGGATCCACTTCAACCAGCATATGTAGGAGCTGCGAATCGGGCAGTTCTATATTTCATCATCCTTCTCCCAGGGCTGTTCAATATACCCGTTGCATTTGGCGATTCTCTCGGAGAAAAGGCGCATCAAGAGCTCTTCTCAGAGAGTGAGTTTCCTCGCGCAAAAGAGTGCGGCGGCTGTCACACCATCCAATATAAAGAGTGGTCGGCTTCCCCCCATGCATATGCGCAGCTAAGTCCTGTTTTTAACGCCATGAATGCAAAGCTTCTCAAACTCACGAACGGAACTATTGGAGACTTCTGCATTCGGTGCCATACCCCGGTAGGAATGGATTCGGGAGAAAAGTTAGTAATGCCGAACTCTGAGCGCAGTGCGATCAGTCGCGAAGGCGTCACCTGTATTACTTGTCACCGGCGCGAACAACCGGCCGGAAAGGCAAGCGGCCGCTTTGGATTGTCTCATGGCGATATCTTTAACGCAGTCTCTGGGCCGACTGGAGGGGCGGAACTTGCCCGAGTCATTAGCAGCGGTGAGTTCGAGGTCAATTCCGAGCGCGGGAAGGAAGGGCGAGCGATACATCCTAAGGTGATACAGAATAATCAGATGACCACCAGTGGCTTTTGCGGGACGTGCCACGATGTGAATTCTCCGAACAACTTTCGGCTAGAAGAAGCGTTTAGTGAGTACAAATCTGCTCCTGCAGCAGGGAGCGGAGTGAGTTGTCAGGATTGCCACATGGGCACAGAACCTGGAGTGCCATCTGAGTATGCCACAATGCCCGCTGCCTTCGTGGGTGGCCGACCAACTAAGATGAGGCGGCACGCAAATCACCTCTTTGTCGGTCCAGATTATTCTGTAGTCCATCCCGGAATATTTCCCCATAGCAGTACAGCTGAAAAATTCGCCTCGATTAGTGAGTGGATTCAATTTGACTATCAAGCGGGATGGGGAACGGAAGAATTTGAAGATTACCTTGAAGGGAACGAGGAATTTCCGGAGCGTTGGCAGTCAGCGGAAGATCGATTTGAAGCACGCGACATACTGAACGAAAATCTTGATATCCTGGAGGACGTTTCGAAGAAGCGAAAAGCACTTCTTCAAAAGGGGTATTTGCTCGGTGATATACGTATTCATGAAGTAAGTCACAGGCAGCTTTCCTTTTCTGTCCAAGTAGCAAATGGCACTACGGGCCACAATGTGCCGACAGGTTTCGACGGCGAACGAGTGGTGTTTCTCCGAGTAACAGTTACTGACCGAAACGGGGATATCGTATTTCTTTCTGGTGATTTTGATCCGAACGGAGATTTGCGGAATGCGCACTCGAGGTATGTGCATGATGGCAAGCTCCCACTTGACGATCAGCTATTTAATCTACAGTCACTTTTTATAGCGGATATGATACGGGGAGGGGATCGTGAACAGGTGCTTGCTGTAAACTATTCCACCTCACCACTTCCGTTTCTTCGACCGGCAACCAATGCCAATCTTTTAGTGGGCAGACCAGTTGGCATTCGCAAACATCGTCAGACCATTCCCCCGATGGAGAGCCGCTGGGCTAACTATCGTATCTCCGAAGAAAAGCTGAAAGGCGTTACCCCCCCATTTAGGCTTACCATTGAGCTGGTAGCGGGAATGGTGCCGGTCAATCTCATCTACGCTATTCAGGATGTTGGGTTTGATTATCAGATGTCACCTCGAAAAGTCGCAGATGCTGTCGTTGCTGGATATCAGGTGTTGTGGAAGAAGGACATCGAATTGCGAGCCGAGCAAGGTGGATAAAATGAGAGTGATTTCACTATGTGCTGTGCTTTTCTGCTGCCTGCCGTTAAGCGGTGTTGCTGATGGGATTGACAGCAGTAGGATTACCGACGAAATTTTGCCGTTCCAGACAGATATTCCTGAGCGCCCGTCACCAATTCTTGAGTTAGGGGACACCTACTTTGGAAGAGGTCCAATCTGGTCGGGAGTAACTCTCCCTACGGGGATGACTGTTCAACCGTCACTTCTTCTCTGGGGAACGTATCGTACTGCTGTACAAACAATTGATGATGCTGGGAAGGAGGTCAGTGAGTGGGCAAATCGTTTTGATCTTTTCGGGAATCTTTACTTAAGTCGAACGGAACGAGTTCTCGTTGGAATGCGTCCACTTGATAAGAACGGGCAGTTCACGCGCTATACCTTTGATGCAAGCGGAGATGATGGACGGGAAGAAGGGCATTTTGAAGATGCATTCAATGCGAATGTTACAACGCTTTTCTTCGAAGGAGACCTCGGAGAGATGTTGCCCGCGCTTGATGAGAAGGATCAGTACGGATTGGATGTGGCCATTGCCGTTGGTCGGCAGCCACTCAGTTTTCAAGATGGAATGCTCATTAATGATTCTGTTGATTCTCTTGGCTTCAGCAAGATTAACCTGAAGCCAGCTTGGGCAGTCAATTGGCGGTCAGCTGCTATTTGGGGTTGGGATGAGCTCAATAGAAACAATCTCATGCAGGAAGATGGCAATTCTTCACTTTTTGGCTCGTTCAACGAAATTGATTTTAGAGATACTACCCTCGAGACGGATTTTGTTTACGTTCATTCTGATGAAGTAACCGGAAGTGGATATTTTGGTGGGCTCGGCGCAACTCAGCGATTCGGGATTGTGAATAGTACTTTTCGAATCCTCGGCTCTATTGCTGACGGTGCGGAGACCGAGAGCACTCGTGATGGGGTACTTTTCTTCTCCGAGCTCTCATACGCGCCAAAGGGAACAGACGATCATCTTTACCTGAATGGATTTTGGGCGCTCGACCAGTACCGTTCGGCTTCTAGAGCTCCGGCAGTTGGTGGCCCCTTGGGGCCGACTGGAATTCTTTTTGCTGCCGTTGCATTAGGTCGTTATGGAGCTGCCCTTGACAACAACGCTGACGATGCCTTTGGGGGTGCCCTTGGATATCAGTTGTTTGCCAATGAGAGTCGAACCCAATTGGTATTTGAATTGGGCGGCCGTTATGGGACCGAGGAGATCGGGCAACGTGCGATGGCCGCAGGCGTTCAAGTTCAGCAGGCTTTAGGGCGTCGAGTAGTGGTTCGATGCGATCTGTTTGGGAAGTTCGGTGATGAGCGCTTTGAGATTGATGACTCAACTGGCAACGACTATGGGTATGGGGCACGGCTTGAATGGGTGCTTCTCTTATAGCTGCTCTAGTGTAGTTGCGTAGGAAAAGGCCACGAACTCTCGTAAGAACGCCGTTAATGTGAAGCACTTGCTTGTCTCAATAAGATTTGCTTAGTGTTCACCCTGGCAGATAATAATTCTCTCATCTGCTCTCAGATGCTTTGAGAAATGGGACTCTAACTCGCGGAATGATGGTGTTTGCGTTGTAACGAGAAGAGGAGCTAGACCATGCGATTACATAACATTGCCCTAAGTATAATCACTATTGTTTCGTGTTGCGTATTGCCATCGGCTGCGATTGCGGAGATGCAATGGAAGATCTCACCAGCGAGAACCTCCGTTGACTTTGCAGTAAAACATCTCATGTTAATGGAGGTGGAAGGAAAATTTCGATCTCCTCAGGGTACAGTTGTAACACAGAGCAAGACGGACTTTTCGAATGCCAAAGTAACAGCGAGTATTCCGGTAAGCACCATTTCAACTGGAAATGAAGATAGAGATGCTCACCTGCTTCAAAAAGTCTTCTTCAATGCTGAAAAATATCCAACCATGGATTTTCGTAGTACTTCGGTCAAAGCCACCGGAAAAGATACATATGAGATGAGGGGCATGATAACAATTCGTGGTGTATCGCGACCTATCCTATTCGAAGTTCATAAATCTAAACTGCTAGATCTCAAAGATGGTAAGGCGTGCTGTCATTTTGTCGCAACCGCAAAGCTTAATCGTTATGATTTCGGCCTCAAATGGAATGATCTCACTGAAACTGGCGGAATGGTTGTTGACGACATGGTAAAAATTCAGCTGAAAGTCACTATGCTCAGCGCCTAACATTGACTCCCACCGAACACGCAACCATGCGAGCTTCCAGAATCTTTTTTTAACCATGATTTCTCTTCGTTGGACTTCTGGTATCTAAAGCAGAAGTAATCGGGCGGGCAAATTCAGAGAAGATGAATTGTTTCGCTAAACTTCTACCAGCTCGGGTTCCGATGGGGGCTCTCCATCTTCTGCCTGTAGATATCCAAAGAGTCTCGCGATCGGCTCAATAACTGTAGTTTGAGTTTTGGGAGTCAGCGCTAACCCTATGCCTCCCAGATACTCAATTGATCCGGGCTCATCGCTATAGACTTTTGCCAATCGATGAGCTCGTACGATGAGTTCCCGCTCATCTTGCCGAGTGTTGAATGCTTCTACGACTGCCGCGAGAACAAGTGCTTCCACTAAACTCTCAGACGTCTCGCCTCTTTCGGCCTCGAGGATTTCAACGGCTTCTTTACTGGGAGAGAGGTAATGCCCCCTTTCAGCCCGTCCTTTTCTGAGATCTGATTTTCTGAGCAAACTCATTTTTTTTGAGAAGGAGTTTGTAGATGGGCAAAGAGCAACGAGATTGGGGAGCACTCATCCGGGAGCAGATAGCAAGTGGAGAGAGCCAGGCGAGGTTCTGCAAAGAAAGAGGGATCTCGTTAGCGTCCTTTCAATATCACAAGTCGAGAGGAGCGGATGAAGCCAAGGAATCGAACAATTTTGTACCGATTGTTAGAGAAGAATCAGAGACTCGAATCGAGCTCCGTTATAACGGCGGCGTGAGTCTTCTGTTTCCGTTATCAGTGAGTGGAGAGCGTTTAAGCGAGCTGGTTCGATGCTTAAGCTCGAAGTAGGCACGCGAGTATATCTTTCGCTTCGCTCAACGGACATGCGCTGTGGATGCGACAGGTTGTCTCGAGCAGTGGAGGAGCACTTTTCGAGAAACTCGCTTGACGGAGCGCTCTACGTGTTTCTGTCACGGGATCGGAAGAAGGTGAAGATCTTACAGTGGGAGAAAGACGGGTACTGGCTCCATTACAAACGTCTTGAAGCATCGACGTTTCAGGTGAAGCGGAGAGAGGACGGAGCGGAAGAACTCACAGGAGTTGACCTAGAGGCGCTCTTGTCTGGAGTAGCACTAAAGCGGATAAAACTTTCGAAAAGAGTAGAAGAAAGTCTTACGGAAAAAGCGGTGGCATGATACCCAAGGGGTATGTCGAACGCTGCAGAGTCGGAGTCACCATCTTACGAAGAACTTGCCGCAGTTCACGCAGCAACTCTTGATCAACTTACTCGAACAGAACAAGAAAAAGAGCTGTACCGCCACCGGTACGAGGAGCTCCGGCGTAAGCTGTTTGGGCGAAGCAGCGAGCAGCGGCATGTGATAGACCCTGGACAGGAGAGCTTGTTTGAAGCTGTGGAGCCACCGTCTTCTGTCCCAGAAGAAAACTACACTGAGGTACCGTCTCACCAACGGCAGAAGCGGAGAAAGAAAGTATTTCCAGAGGACCTTCCGATAGACGAGGTCATCTATGAGCCGACAGAGACTCACTGCGAAGAATGCGGAGAGGAGCTTGAAGAATTCTCACGCGATATTCGGGAAGAAATAGAGTATAACCCGGCGAGCTTCTATCGTCGGCAGCATGTGACCGTTCACTGCTCCTGCCCGAAGTGTAAAGCGACGGTAAGCGGTGAAGTCCCACCTGAGAATCACCCGGTCATACCTGGGTCGCAGGTAGGACCGAGCTTTCTTTCGCATGTGATGGTGAGCAAGCACTGTGACTACATCCCGTACTATCGGCAGTCTCAGATGTATGAACGCTCTGGGGTGTTCTTCCCGGATAAAACCCTTTCTCTTTACGGGATGCGAGTTGGAGAGCTCTGCCAGCCAGTAGCACGGTACATAAAGCAAGTCGTCCTCTCCCTCGATTACCTGCAAGCCGATGAAACTCGGCTGCGGGTGCTCGACCATGATAAGGAAGCCAACGCTCACACAGGTCAGCTCTGGGTGATGCGGAGCGTTTCCCGAGAGAATCCGATCGTCGTGTACGAATACCACCAGGGTCGCGGCAAAGAAGATGCGAAAGAATTCCTCGGAAATTTTAGCGGAGCACTTCAGACCGATGCTCTTGCCTCGTACGACGACTTTGCTGGCACACGCCTTGGCTGCATGACGCATGCTCGAAGGAAGTTCGTAGCAGCAAAGAAAATCTCAGAGAAGGAATCCGCTCATGTCCTCAAACTCATCGGGCAGCTTTATAAGATTGAGGCTGATCTCAAAAAAGAATACCCGAAGAAGCCAAAAGAAAAGAAAATCATCGAGTGGCTCAAAAAGCGCGAGAAGATCCGAAAAGAAAAATCTCTTCCGGTTCTCCACAAAATCCGTGAGTACCTGCACTTTTTAAAAACAAAGTGCTTGCTTGAGACCCATCCACTCACCCAAGCAGTAAGCTACATGCTCTCACGCTTCGAACAGTTCTGTGTGTATACAACTGATGGAAGATACGAGATCGACAACAACCCTGTCGAGCAAGCGATTAGACCCGTGGCAATCGGACGGAAGAATTGGATGTTCGCCGGTTCCCATAAGGGAGCAGAAATGACCGCCGTGATGATGACTGTTATTCAGACCTGTAAGCTTAGAGGCATTAATCCCCATCACTACCTCACCAATATACTTCCAAGGCTCGCTTCCCAAAAAACCACCTCCCTAACGGGGCTTACTCCTCTCGATTGGAAAATGTAATACCTCTTTCCCCTCAGAAGTGCGTCAAGAATGGGTCCAACGGGGGCATTACGGAGAGAGCGCCAACTCATACTGCCCAGTTCGTATGCAGGCATAGGCCAAATTCTCAAGAGCAGGGAAGAGATGCAGCTTGCTACGTTCAAGGATTGGACGAGCCAGAGCGATTCCCTCTTCATAAAGCGGGATTGCCTTTCCAGGTTCATCTTGCTCAAGGTGGATATCAGCTCTAAAAAAAAGCTTGTCAGCGAGTTTCTGAGTGTAAATGGGGGTGGGTAGGGGATTGTCCCGCTGCATTTGGATGCCACGCTCAAGCATAGCTATCGCTCCCTCAAAATCTCCCGCTTCGTGTTTTATGCCTGCTTCTGTGCTAA
>JAGRAT010000179.1 GCA_020434495.1 Bdellovibrionales bacterium
TTCGCGGCAAGAACTTTCGAGAAGCGCTCTAGTGAATCTCAATTAGTGTGTCGATGAGATCGGCACATCCAGCGAGTCCTTCCTCAGAGTTTCCAAAAGTTTCGCAACCGGAGATGCTTGTTACCGGATAAAAACTGTCAGTCGGCTCGCTACTCACTGAAACGGCTGGGCGTATTTTGGGTTCCAACGTCGCCTCCGATCCTCCTGGAACCTCTGTTTTAGTTGTCTGTGTGGCCTTCGGTTGAATGGCATTCAGCAGATTCGCCAGCTCGGATTTTGAATAAGGGGCGCTCCGCTTTAACAGTTCTTCTGGAATTCGAATGCTAGAGCCCAGCGCAATACGGAGTACGTCCACGCTTGGATTGACCTCTCGAATCGACTTCCAGTTGCTCATCTTTCCAGTATACCAGAGCGACATGATCGCATACGTTTCACCCTCATACTTAACCGTATGAACGAGATAGTTTGCTTGTTGCTGCTCTTCATGAGATTCCGGAAAGGAAACGAGGGAGCAGGCAGAGCAATTCAGTAGAACGAGAATCGCTATAAGGTATTTAAACTTCTCCATTTTCTCGGTCCTAAGAGTTTGAATTTCCAACTTCCTCAGGGTTGCAGCTTTTGTGCCAGTGTGAATTTATTTGCCGGGGATTTCGGGTTACTCCGGACAGGAGATTCCCCTAGAAGTAGACAACAGTTACCCCAGCATTCCCGCGGCTAAGCTCATAACGCTTTATGACATCAAGGGAATTCAAGAGCTGGTGCATCGCTTCCCGCACTTTTCCGGTGCCGTGGCCGTGAACGATGTGGAGTCTGTGCTCTCCATCAATAATGGCCCGGTTGATCCCTTCAAGAACGGCTTGCTCTGCGCGGGAGACGGTAAATCCGTGCAAGTCGATCTCTCGGACTTTATGACTCGGCAGCTTCTTCTTTCCTCTAAGGGGAGGTGCACACTCGGGCTTATGTTGCTCGGAGAGAGCGCTGAGCTCCTCCTCACTGCAAGTGATGGAAATGCCTCCGACAATCACCTTTAGCTTTCCGTTTTTTAGGATGCCCCCAATGACCCCATTTTTGTTGAGCTTTTTTATTTTAACGAAATCTCCTCGACTGAATGTGCTCATGTGTATTCGCTTACTCACCTTCGAAATACGGTATGGTATATGTTCTTCCACCCATGACGATCGAGCGCTCGGATTCGCCATACTCGAGCAGGAGTTGGTGGGCATTTCGTGTGAGCCGTGCTGGCGGGCGGCCTTCAGAAAGAAGTACAAAGCTCTCATCTTCTGTCAGGCGAAGCCTTTCAGGGTGGAGCGCTTCAACCTCTCCGCCAATAAAATGGGCCCGTACACAGCTTTCGGCGTCTTGATCTTCCACTTCTTGTAGAGAGATTACGAATCGAATAAATCCCTCATGGGAGAAGGTCGCCCTGCCTCTCCCAATTCGTAGAACGTATTCTTTGAGTTCTGGATCCCAAACAAGAGATCTATGAAAAAGCTCAGATAATCGTTTGTGGGTAAAAGCAGTTCCATTGTGAAACCATTGTCCTTCTCTGTTGAGAAAGAGCTCTTTCTTCAAATATGAAGTGTACAGTTTCTCGATATCAGAGTCGTCCATCAAGGAGTCATTAAATACTGCTATGAAGAAATCGTCGAGAGAGGAGATTTTTCCATTTTCTCAGCGATAATCCCTCTACGTGAGCTTCACCAGGTGGTACTTCTTCTTTCCTGATCGCAAGACGATGACCCCTTCAAATGGCAGTGACAGGGTGCCGACGGTTTGTTGAGGATCATCAACACGTACCCCATTTACGTAAGCTCCCCCTTGAGTAATTAATCGTTTCGCTTCGCCACGTGAGGCGGCCAAAGAGCTTCCCGCATAAAGTTCTGCGACTGGTAGTTCAACGATCTCTGATTTCTGCACTTCGCTGGAAGGGACCCCCTGGAAAATCTCGAGTAATTCGATTTCCGAAATCCCATCAAGAGTGCCTCCAAAAAGAACATTGCGACTCCTGTTGGCCGAGGCGAGGGCCTCGTCTCCGTGGATAAAGGAAACGAGGGTATCAGCGAGGCGAGTCTGGGCAAGGCGCTGCTCCGGATGCGCCAAGTGCTCCTGCTCAAGAGCCTCAAGCTCTTCAAGAGGTATAAAGGTAAGAACTTTCAAGTAGCGAAGAGAATCCGCATCTTCAGTGTTCAGTAAGAACTGATGCATCCGGTATGGAGATGTGAGGGTTTCATCAAGCCAAATTGCCCCACCTTCACTTTTCCCAAATTTTTTACCTTCGCTATTTGTGAGCAGCGGGAAAGAAAACGCGGCGGCTTCTCCGCTCCCTTTTCGTCGAATCAGTTCGAGCCCGGCGGTGATGTTCCCCCATTGATCAGAGCCTCCAAATTGGATTGAGACGTTATGATTCCTGAGCAGGTAATCGAAATCCAAAGACTGCAACAGCATGTACGAAAACTCGGTGTACGAAATGCCGTTGCCCTCGAGGCGGGTCTTTACCACCTCTTTTGCTAGCATATAGTTCACCGTGAAGTGCTTTCCGGTATCTCGAAGGAATTCAAGGACCGAAAGCTCTTTTGTCCACTCGTAGTTGTTAACGAAAGTGGCTGTGAGGCCTCGAGTTGCAAAGAGCTTAAGCACCTGTGCTTCTTGGGTGGCGATGTTCTTCTCTATAACAGTGCGTTCCAAGAGGGAGCGCTCTTTGTCCTTCCCTGATGGGTCGCCAATCGAGCCGGTGGCTCCGCCAAAGAGTATGTACGGCTTCAAGCCGGCTGAGGCTAAATGCATTGCGACAACGAGCGGAACGAGGTTTCCGAGCTGAAGGCTTGGGGCGGTCGGATCAAATCCAACGTAAAATCCGGTCTGAGCACCATATGAGGACAATCGTTCTTCATCCGAGACATCCTGAATGAGTCCGCGATCTTGCAGTTCCTTGAACCAGTTGCCCATCTATCTCTACTCCACAGCTTCCACCGCCTGATTTTCTCGGCAGCAAGTCTTGAATATTCAGAACGGAGACTCTAAACTCTTGTATTCTTTGATTCAACCTCGGGCGGGTAGAGGCCCGGGCAATGTGAGAGACGTATGGCTAAAGTCGCTAAAGAAGCATTATACCTCGTTTCAAGTGAGGGGACTGGGTACTTCTATACACTACGAGTAAACAAGAAGAAGCGACGTGGGGACAAGAAGCTCGCGCTGACGAAGTATGATCCCATCGCTCAGAAGCACGTTCTTTTCGAAGAGAAGAAGCTTTCAAGGCTCAAAAAGAAGTATGCGAAGGATAGCGGAGCCGCCGCTTAGTTTCTCCTCTCTTGCTTGAATCCAGCTGCTCCCGAGAATTCGTTTTTCTCTGGGTTCCTTCTGGGTCCCCCTGTCATTACGGTGCCTCTGTGTTTCTGGCCTGTTTGGGCGGTTGGGTCCATTTCCCTGGCGAGACGCTTTGTCCGTCAGGGGATAATACTGTTCGTGACACCGTTATATATTGCGGTGTATATAATGTGAGAGTTCGTAGGCATGCTAGCTGCAGACTTTTCAACTCTCACTTGTGAGTTGTCGTTGAGTTCCTGTAGTCGTTGAGTTGCAAGGAGTAATTGTGGGCGAAGCTACTCAAAAGTCCCTTTTTGAAGAAGAGACCCCTTTCGCAACCGAAACATCGATCCGTCCTTTTTCCCATCCATCTTCGGCTCACTCAGATGCGAGGCTTGGAAGTGAAGAGCCTCTAGGTGTCGGTCTCCGTAGTGCCGATCTTCAAGGGTCTGGCATCGGGTGGTCTGTTTGGCTTTCTACTTTTGGAGCTGCCAACACCATTCTCTTCTACATCGTCACCTCTCTTATCGCTGCGGAAGAGACTGAGTCCGTTTCGACCTTCTTAACTGGATCGAGGGTCTTTGCATACGCACTTGTCCTTTCCCTGCTCGCATTTGGAGCCTCTATGCTCCTGATTGTTGAGCAGGTGATGCGTTCGCGAGCCGGGCAGTTACCCCATGGGCAGGCACTTCAAAGTCACTCATTCGGAGTGATGTCCATTTTTGGGGGGAACCTCGCAGCTTTGGTTGCGAGTTTCGCCGTTTCTTTTGTTTCAATCTTTCTTCTCTTCACCTCTGTTTCTCGAGAGCTTTTGCTTACGACATCAGAACAGGCGATAGGGATAGCCTTTGTTGTCTCCTGGTGGATAGTCTTTCGAGGCAAGGCCACAAAGTACATTAGTGGCAACTATGGTCCGTGTGGCAATAGTGGTCCGGCTGATTATTCAATTGGTCATTTGCATCGGAGTGATAGTGTCACTCAGAGAAATAGCGGCAACTCCAGTGTCCGCCTTGATAGTGCACAGTATTCTCCAGCTCGTTTAAAAGTTGTCCGAGGGGTGGCGCTAGTTCGGCTTCGAGGGGGCGGGAAGGATGAACTTCCAGTGTTACGCCAAACGGGAGATATTCTTCCCGCTGGAAGCTTTGTCGTGCGCGGAAGTGTAGAGGGAGAGAAAGTTGCTGACGATGGGAGCAATTCCCTTCTTTGGGTCGATGAGAAGCGGGAGCGGGAGATCTCCGCTGAGACTAACGCTTGCGCAAAGGCTGAGCGCTCCTCGCAATTCATGATGCTTGTGGGTTCTCTGCTACTTCTTGGAACAGTGATTGCGCTACATTTCTCTTCCAAGACGGATGGTAAACAGATCTATTTCCTCGGCATCTCTGGCCTTCTGGTAATGACGCTTGTTGAGCTACCAGTGCTCTTCTCTGTTTTTCGACAGGGGATTATCCGAAAGCTGTACCAGCTGGGGTTTACTGGCGTTTCCCTGAAGGGACTTCCACAGTTTCGGAATATTCACCGTACAATTTTTCGACTTGGCCCAAGAAGTCCGCTAGTTGGAGCTGCAAAGGTAAGAGAATTTTCCCTTGTGGATGATCGAGTCGACAAAGACCGATTGCTAGGAGTTGTTTTTGCCCTGCTTCGGAATAGCCAGGACCCGGCTCTCACCGCTGTTCGGGAGTACTGTTTTCAGCGAACCTTGCATACCGACCTTTTTCGGGTGGAAGCGCAAGATGAGGATGGAGCAAGTCTGGTGGTGGGGAAGGTGCAGGGAGCGCTCTTCTTTATCGGCAAGGAAGAGGCGCTAGTTGCCCGAGGTGTCCAGCTCGAAGTTTCAGAGGCCTTTTATGCCTCTGGGTCATTGCTTCGGCACTATCATGTTGCGCTCGGAGATGAAGTTGTCGGTACCTTTGTGGTAGAGCCGCCATTCTTTGCGGAGATGCCTCGGCTGGTTGAGCGGCTCAGAAAGGACCATATTAGACCGATGCTCGAGGGCGTTGGGGTCGACGAAGCTGAGCTTGATAGGTTAGGAAAAGAGCTCGGATTCGAGCTCGCCGATATTCGTCAGGACGAGCAGAGCGTTGGCGGAAGCCGGTTGCTTAAGGAGTCTTACCCCCGTGATCATTCCCTCTTGGTCGTTCTGTCCCCTGAGGAATCTCTACCGAAAGAGTTTCTGAATGAAGAAAGTCAGGGAGAACCGGTTTCTTCTATTCCGCCAATTACCTGGTTTCGAGAGAGCCTTTGGAATCTCTCTTTTCCAGGGATATTAATGGTGGGAAGGGAGTTGATCCCGCTTTATCGGCTGCTCAAATTTTCTCGCCTTTACTCGGCAATCCTACGCGGTATACCAGGAGCTGCCGCGGTGGCAATTTGTGCGGTTTTCCTTGGTTTGAGGTACGGGTTTTTGGGGCTTGTTCCTGCTGCGATCATTCTTCTTGGGACCTACTCTTTCTCTATGGTTGTTCTTCGAATCGCGTTGGCAAGGCTCTAATACTTTTGCCCCAGCATTCTGAACTCTCTCTCTAGCCACACTGGTTGCCTATCAGGGAGCTCCGTCCTCCCCTTGGGAAAACCCGACATGGATAAGTGATTGAAATTCTTAAGTACTTATTTCTGAGGCGAGCTTGAGGGATAAATTCTCAAAAAATCTGAACCGCTTCGTTCTCCTCAACATCCGATTGCTGAGACAAAACTCAATTGGCTTAGGGTTCAATTGGTAAGGAGGAGGTCATCATGAGCAGTTGGGGACATACCGGGTCAGTAGACGGAGATTCAATTCGCCCAAATATGCTTGCGGAACTAGTCGAATCTGAGCGAGGTTACGCAAGAGGCCCCGAGCGAGTGCTCCTATCTGCAATCCTCTTTGATGGCATTCAAGCGTATATGAACTTTGCTACTGCTGAGAGTGAAGGGCAGCGTCAAAAGTATATCGAAGCCTATCGCTGGGTTCATCGCGAAAGCGACGACTATGTTTTTTCATTCGACAATGTGTGTGATGGACTGGGAGTCGATTCTGACTACCTCCGTTACGGCCTTGCCAACGCGACCAACTCTCAGACCTTTGAGTGGAAGCGCGCACGACGCAACTTTTAGTGCAAACAAGAGAATGTTCGAGTAATCAATAAGGTTTACGGGTTTCGTTATTTGCTTTTGCAGAACGAGAATCGGCTTTATCAGTGTCCTCGGCTAAGCTTCGCTCTAATAAAAAGCAGTCACGTACAAAGAAATCACGTAGCAAGAAATCTCACCGCGATAGATGGCGAGGTTATTCCTTCGCTTCGTCGGGGTGGGTGAGCTTTACCCGGTCAACTTCGAGCGCTGCTTTAGCGAGGATCTCCATCTGCTGGAAATGGGCGCCCTCTTTCAAGTACTGATAATCGGAATCGCTGCTTGGTTGGATGTAGAGAATATCTGATTCGAAATGGTAAGAAATGACCCGCTTCATGTGGTCAAGGAGGCCGAGCTGGAGCTTGTCGTCAAGCACATCGAGGAATTTTTCCCAAAGTTCTGGCCTGTTGCCTTTCGATGA